>JACFNM010000067.1 GCA_019454915.1 Chitinophagaceae bacterium | reverse complement strand
ATTTTTTCAGAATACTGTACGAAATCCTCCAAAACCTTAAAGGTTAGCTGTCCACTTTCACCAGTCTCTTTCAATCACCCTCTCACCCTTTCACTCTCTCGCTTCTCTCCAAAACCTTCAAGGTTGACCCAACCTCCGAACCTAGCGCAAAACCTTCAAGGTCAGCCGTTCACTTCCATCAATCTCTTTCGACCTCTCCTCTCATCCCTCTCACACTCTCGCCCCCTCATCCTCTCACCCTCTCATTCCTCTCACTCACCCACGCCTCCGGCTCTCTCACTCACAAACCTACTACCCGTTACTGACAAATTCTGTCACCTTTTCAAATGGTTTTCCACACGTTTCCGGATATGATTTTTGAAAGAGGCGGGTCTGATAATTTCTACATCTTCCAGCATACTCATTACAAAACGACCTATACCGATATAGCTGGCAACTTTGGTTTTCAAATAGTAACGATTATTGCCTTCCGGTTTTACGTCGGCAATCGACCGGGGGTACTCCTCAATGAGCGTGTTATAAGCCTTGAGTGTAAGTCTCAGTTCTACGCTGCATTTAGGCTGGTCTTCCGAAAATCTGAAAATATCCGTAAAGGGTTCGCGATGGCTTTTTTCGTACCGCCAGCCGGAAGGGCCGAGGGCTACCGACTCCATCCGGGACAGTTTAAATTGTTTGCAGCTATGACTATTGCAATCGTAGCACCATACTGTTTGATAGTCAGGCATAAACTTAAAACCCTCCACCCGCCGGTCTTCAACACTGCTGCTATTGGAGGAGCGATAAGACAGTAAAATGATCTGCTTCTTTTGGCGCATCCCCTCCCTGATTATCTGCACCTTCGCAAAATCGTTCTTCTGACTTAACTCTTCTATTGCTTTCAGGTCGTAGAAAGCGTTCATCTTTTTCATCAGGCGATCTATCACTGCAGTATCTCCTTCTATAGTGGTTAGTGTTTTGTACAATATGGCAATCTCATCCTCGGAGAAATGCAATAACCGCCCCAAACCCCGGTTGTTATTTTCACTCATATGGAGGCGATATCCGTTTTCCCTGTGTAGGATAAACCCTGCTGCTTCAATAGCGTTAAGATCGCGAATAATACTTCGCTCCGAGAGTTGAAATTTATCCGCCAGTTCACGAAGCGTATATCGTCTTCCTCCCGACAACAGCATCAGCATTTTTAAAATCCGTTGGGTTTTGTTATTCTCCATAGCCGTTAAGTTTATATCTATCAACTATTAGCCGTGGGTATTGCTACCGTCAGCTTTCAGCCGTGAGCTGTGAGCAACTGAATCTGAACATCCAATTTTGATCTTTCAACTTTAATCCCTATTCTATGAACACCTTATCACTCATCATACATCACTTCTTCTCATGCCTCCGGCTTCCTCACTCCCAAAGGTAAGTCCGTAACTACCGCGTGAATAGCATGTGTTGACTCGTCTTTATGCCTGTTTGAATCTTCATTATGCCCCGCTAATTCTTATCCATCTACTATTCTCCCATCCACCCTCTTCTCAGTCTTATACACATCCCGTCATACAGAACCCCTAAAGATTATCCGTTCAACCATCAATCCCCACTCTCTCATTACCTCTCGCTCTCTCACTCTCTCACCCTCTCACTTCCATCATCCCGCACCCCATACTATTATACAATCCTGCACCAGCATTTAAAAGAAGCTCTACAAATCTCTTTTCTGCAGTTACGCTCAAGCCAAGGTTTAACCAGCCGCGAATTTTTGTTTCTTCGGGTGTCCCGGCCTTGATCGCCATTAATCTCGATTTAAAAGGATGTTTCAGTGAAAGAACTTCGGCCATTAACAACGCTTTTTCAGCCTGAACGGCGTCGTAGCCGGCGCCGATTTTGTTTCGCCAGTTGTAGATCAGGTTGTCGGCAAATAACGGATTATCCGGAGCCAGGAAATTATAATTTCCTCTTTCGTTTTTCATGCCGGATACGACAGGAGACAAAGGCCTCAATATGACATGAAGTATTTCGCTGTTCTTACGGCCTGCCAGGGGGTCCGGTAAACTTTCCACCGTCCTGATACTAAAAGTTGCGCCGGATTTCTTGTCCGCAATATCAATCTGTTCCGATTGAAAGAGTCCCTTCACAAAATGCGCCGTCGCCTGGGGCAGGTGAAAGGCAACCTGGAAATGCAGTTCGTTCGACAGCAATAGCAACCGGTCTCCTTCAACCCTGAACGGGCAATCGATTTGCGAGAAAGTGAAAAACTTGAAGCCTTTTCCGTATCCGGTCTCGTGTAAAAAGGAAGTATATTGAGCATCTCCCTTTGCAATAATACGATAAATAGCAGCGGATAACGGATAGGCGTAGTTTACCGGTAATACAGCATGGCTCCTGTCTGCGGAAAGCGTCAGTTTGAATCTCATCGGGCAAGTTTTGAACAGTTAGTCTCCTTGCTATAAAAATACACTATTCCCCTAACTCCCCCACCGCTTCCTGGCCAGGTAATACACCGGAATACCCAATAAAATAATGCCTAAGCCCGGAACCGTGAACTTACTTTCAAAAATCAATAATAAAAAAGCCAATGTTGTAGCTGCCAGTATGTACACCATAGGAAGTAGCGGATAACCAAAGGCCTTATAGCTCCTGGGAGTGTCCGGCTGTTTTCTGCGTAATCTATATATTCCTGCAATGGTCAGTATATAAAATATCAGCACGCCGAATATCACCATCGCCAGCAGATCATTATAACTTCCGGTGAGACATAAAACAGAAGCCCAGATGCATTGTATCCACAATCCCCGACCGGGCACACTATAACGGTTCAGATTGCCTGCTCCTCTAAAGAACAGCCTGTCTTTGGCCATAGTATAATAGATACGTGCGCCCGCCAATATCAGTCCGTTATTGCATCCAAAAGTGGAAATCATAATCATCACGGCCACAATCAGCGAGCCGCTGTTACCAAAGATCTTCTCTGCCGCTGCCACGCCTACGCGGTCATTAGCCGCAAAAGCAATTTCATCAAAAGGCAACACGGCCAGATACATCAGATTCGTAGCGATATAGATCAGGGATATGATAGACGTACCCAGGAATAAAGCCCTGCCAATATTTTTTGCCGGATGTTTTATTTCAGCGGCAATAAAGGTGACGTTGTTCCAGGCGTCACTACTAAACAGGCTTCCTTTCATGGAAATGGCGATAGCGCCAAACAAGGCGAGGCCTGTTAGCAGGCGCGTGACTGATGAGCCATCCATACCTGATAAACTTTGGAAAGTCCATCCCGTCTGCCAGTTGGCATGCCATACGTCAGCATTGGCGCCAAATAACAATCCCAAAAGCGTTAATCCGCCCAGTGCAGCAATTTTGGTAAGCGTAAAACTGGTCTGAATAATTTTACCGTTCTTGACACCCCGGCTGTTTACATAAGTAAGAAAAATGACAGATACGATAGCCAGTAACTGTGCTCCGGAAATAGTAAACAACCCCAAATCCAATAAAATATTTTCCTCACTGAATGCCGGAATCAAATAAGCGGTAAATTTGGCAAAAGCCACGGCTACGGCGGCAATCGTACCCGTTTGAATAACGCCAAACTGTGTCCATCCAAACAGGAATGCCACAAAAGGATTATAGGCCTCACGCAAATAAACATACTGCCCGCCGGCACGCGGATACATGCCCGACAATTCGCCATAACTCAGTGCGGCAATCACGGTGATGAGTCCCGATAATATCCACATTAGAATCAGGGCGCCGGCGCTTCCCACATTGCGGGCAATTTCAGCGCTTACGATAAATATCCCCGACCCGATCATCGAACCGGATACCAGTATCGTAGCATCCAGCAAACCCAGCGTCGGTCTGAATTGCTTTGGCGTGTCTTCTTTCATAAAAAAATTCCGGATTACTCCGGAATTGAAAGATAATAATACTTTTCTCTAATGATTACTTTTTCTTGTCATCGCGCTGGTACAGTGCATTCAATCCGGTAATGACTTCGTCCGTAATATTATAAACAGGGTCTTCATATAAAAAGATATTGGCATTTTTGGAATAGGAGAAAACATAAGTGTATCCCCGGTCTTTGCAATATCCCGATAAAAAGTCGTTGATCTTCTTAAAAATATCATCTCTCATTATCATCGCCTCCTGCTGCACTTCCTGCTCGGTTTTCCGCCGTTGATTTTCGAGGGTCTGTAATTGCTGGTCGTAATTTTTTCTGAATGTTTCCACTTCTTCCGCAGAAGCGGTATTTGCCTTCTGCATGAAGTCTAGTCTCTGTTTGTCTAATTGCTGGTAGGCATTGTTCAACTGCCGGTCTAATCCTTCCTTCTTTCTTTCGAAGGCTTCAATCTTCCCCTTATAAAACTCAAACTTCGCATCAATCGAGTCGAGATCAACGTAGGCAATCCTCAGGGATTGGGTCGCAGCAGTGTCTCCCTGGCGGCCCTCATTTATTAGCTCCCGAAGATTTTTATATTTCACCTGATACTGATAAAATACAACTCCGGCAACCAGGAGAGCGAGGGAACTCAGTACGAGAGAAATATACTTCATAACGATCATTATTAGACAGTAACCAAAAACAAAAGAGACTGTTTCCAAATTTTTTATCTGTTTGAAACAGTCTCTCACCGATTATTCTATTAATCACTCATCTTCATCAAAACTCATGGATTCACGGGTAGTTTGCAACAACTCGTATTCCTCCTTGCTACCTACAATTAGGTTTTCAAACTCACGTAAGCCGGTACCAGCCGGTATGGGGTGACCCGTGATCACGTTTTCCTTCAATCCCAGCATATCGTCTTCCTTACCCTGAATGGCAGCCGAACTGAGTACTTTGGTGGTTTCCTGGAAGGAAGCAGCCGAAATCCAGCTATGCGTCCCCAGAGAAGCCTTAGTAATACCCAATAATACCGGTCTGGAGGTAGCGGGTTCTGCATCCCGAACTTCAACCAGTTTTTTGTCTCCCCGGCGGAGGATAGAATTCTCTTCACGCAACTCACGCAGACTCACAATCTGTCCGGCGCGCAGCCTGGTAGAATCCCCGGGCTCCGTCACCACTTTCTTATCAAAGATCCAATCGTTCTCTTCAATAAAGCCAAAGCGATCTTCCAGGTCTTCCTCTAAGAACTTGGTATCACCCGGATCCACGATCTCTACTTTCTTCATCATCTGCCTTACTATCACTTCAATGTGCTTATCATTGATACGCACACCCTGCAAACGATATACTTCCTGAATCTCATTCACCACATACTCCTGCACCGCAAAAGGTCCTTTGATACTCAGGATATCAGCTGGGGCAATTTGTCCGTCAGACAGAGGCGTACCCGCTCTCACAAAGTCGCCATCCTGAACCAGAATCTGCCTCGTCAGGGGTACCAGGTACTTCTTCACCACGCCGTCTTTCGCTTCTATAACAATTTCCCTGTTGCCGCGCTTAACCACACCAAAGGCAACAACTCCGTCAATTTCCGATACGATGGCAGGATTGCCAGGATTACGTGCTTCAAATAATTCCGTTACACGGGGTAAACCACCGGTGATATCACGCAGCTTACCTAATACACGGGGAATTTTCACCAATACCTGGCCGGCATCCACTTCTTCTGTCTCATCCACCACAATATGTGAACCAACCGGCAGGTTATAGCTCTTGATATCTTTCCCTTCCACAATCAGAGAAGGAATCTTTGTCTTATCTTTTGTTTCAATTACCACTTTTTCGCGGTGACCCGTCTGCTCATCGGCTTCTTCACGGAAGGTAACTCCTTCAATAACGCTCTCAAACTTAACGCTACCGGCCTGCTCCGAAATAATCACGTTATTAAATGGATCCCAGGTACAAATCACGTCTCCCTTTTCTACTTTCTGTCCATCCCTAACACGCAGGGTAGAACCATAGGGAATATTATTGGTAATCAATAACCGGTCATTCTTAACGTCAATAATCCTCATTTCACCGGTTCGGCCGATAACCATCTGCACCACTTCCCCCTGGTTATCTTTAGCGCTCACGGTACGAAGCCCGTCAAACTGAATGGTACCGTCAAACTTTGCCGTTAACTGGGAATCAATGGAAGTTGAACCGGCAACCCCACCCACGTGGAAGGTACGCAAAGTCAACTGCGTTCCCGGCTCACCGATTGACTGGGCGGCAATGATACCGACCGCATCGCCTCTCTGAGCCAGATAGCCCGTAGCGAGATTCAGCCCATAACATTTTACGCAAACACCATGTCTGCTTTCACAAGTCAATACGGATCGAATGTCCACGGTTTCAATTCCACTGGCTTCAATGGCTTTTGCCATATCTTCCGTAATCAGTTCGCCGGCGCCGAGAATCAATTCATCGGTTACCGGGTGATAAATATCATGCAGAGATGTACGGCCCAATATGCGGTCGTACAAAGGCTCAACGATATCTTCATTATCCTTTAAGGCGCTGATAGCAATGCCACGCAAGGTGCCGCAATCTTCATCATTGATTACCACATCCTGGGCCACATCCACCAAACGACGGGTCAGGTAACCCGCATCGGCTGTCTTCAGAGCAGTATCCGCCAACCCTTTACGGGCGCCGTGTGTGGAGATAAAGTATTCCAACACGTTCAGTCCGTCCTTAAAGTTTGATAAGATCGGATTTTCAATAATTTCAGAACCGGTGGAGCCGCTTTTGCGGGGCTTCGCCATCAGTCCCCTGATACCGGCCAACTGCTTCACCTGTTGCTTACTACCACGGGCGCCGGAGTCCAGCATCATATATACGGAATTAAATCCCTGCTTATCGGTAGCCATCTCGCGAATCAGGGTTTCCGTCACACGCGTATCCACACGGGACCAAATATCAATGATCTGGTTATACCTTTCATTGTTGGTAATCAATCCCATATTATAGTTGTCCCACACTTCCCTCACTTCCTCCGAAGCCGATTCAACCAGTTCCTGCTTCACTTCCGGTACCACAAGGTCATTAATATTGAAAGATAACCCACCACTGAAAGCAGTGCGAAATCCTAACTGCTTAATATCATCCAGGAATTTGGCGGTTTTGGGTACATTGGTAATCTTAATAATATCTCCAATGATCTCTCTCAAAGATTTCTTTGTGAGCAAAGCATTGATAAAGCCTACTTCTTCAGGTACGTATTGATTAAAAATTACACGGCCGACCGTAGTATCAATCAGTTTCTTCTGTATGTCGCCATTACCATTGCGAAGGTTCACCTTCACCTTAATGCCGGCGTGCAAATCCACCTTCCCCTCGTTATAGGCAATAATCACTTCTTCCGTATTGTAGAAGATTTTCCCTTCTCCCTTGATTATCTCCGTCTCCGTAGATTTCTTTCCCTTAGAAATATAATATAGTCCCAACACCATGTCCTGCGATGGCAGCGTAATGGGTGTGCCGTTCTGCGGGTTCAGAATATTATGAGACGACAACATCAGTAACTGTGCTTCCAGCACTGCAGCATTGCTCAACGGAACGTGTACCGCCATCTGGTCACCGTCAAAGTCAGCATTAAATGCAGAGCACACCAGCGGGTGAAGCTGAATAGCTTTCCCCTCCACCAGTTTTGGCTGGAAAGCCTGAATAGACAGACGGTGTAAGGTCGGAGCGCGGTTCAGCATAATCGGATGCCCCTTCAATATATTCTCCAGGATATCCCAAACGATGGCTTCTTTACGATCCACCAGTTTTCTCGCACTCTTCACCGTTTTAACGATCCCTCTTTCAATCAGCTTGCGGATAATAAACGGCTTGAACAGTTCAGCGCCCATATCCTTCGGCAAACCACACTCGTGCAATTTCAACTCCGGACCCACCACAATCACGGAACGACCGGAATAGTCCACGCGTTTACCCAGCAGGTTCTGACGGAAACGTCCCTGCTTACCCTTAAGTACATCACTCAACGATTTTAATGCCCTTCCCCCTTCTGCCTTTACAGCATTGGATTTGCGAGAGTTGTCAAAAAGCGAATCTATTGCTTCCTGCAGCATGCGCTTCTCATTACGCAAAATCACTTCAGGCGCTTTAATTTCCAAAAGGCGCTTTAACCGGTTATTACGGATAATCACCCGGCGATACAAATCATTCAGATCAGACGAAGCAAAACGTCCGCCATCCAATGGTACCAGGGGACGAAGTTCCGGCGGAATTACCGGTATATACTGCATCACCATCCATTCGGGGCGGTTTTCAATACGTCCGTTCGCATCGCGGAAGGATTCCACTACGCTCAACCGCTTTAACGCATCCGCTTTACGCTGCTGCGATGTTTCGGTGGCGGCTGCATTACGCAAGTCATAGCTCAACTGATCCAGATCAATTCTGCTCAGCATAGCATGGATGGCTTCAGCCCCCATCTTCGCTATAAACTTCTGCGGATCTTCATCGGGTAAATACTGGTTATCCTTAGGAAGGTTATCCAGTATTTCAAGATACTCTTCCTCCGACAAAAGGTCTCCTATTTTTAAATTCTTATCCTCCCGTACTCCAGGCTGTATCACCACATATCTCTCATAGTAGATGATACTCTCCATTTTCTTTGAACTGATACCCAACAGGTAGCCTATCTTGTTCGGCAAACTTTTGAAATACCAGATATGAACAACCGGCACAACCAACTTGATATGCCCCATTCTTTCACGACGAACTTTCTTTTCCGTCACTTCCACTCCGCACCGATCACAAACAATACCCTTATAACGGATTCGCTTATACTTGCCACATGCACATTCGTAATCTTTTACCGGGCCAAAAATCCGCTCACAGAATAAACCATCTCTTTCCGGTTTATAAGTACGGTAGTTAATGGTTTCCGGTTTCAAAACCTCACCATAAGATCTTTCAAGGATGGCGTCAGGTGATGCCAGGCTGATAGTGATCTTTGAAAAATTTGATTTCGGACGATTATCTTTTTTGAGAGCCATAATCTTATTTGAGATTTTTTATTTGAGACTTGAAATTTCCAACAATAGATTTCGGATAAAACCTATTGCCTTACTGCTATTCAAATTTTAATTCTAAACCTAATCCCCTTAATTCATGTACCAACACATTAAACGATTCGGGAATCCCGGCCCTGGGGATATTATCTCCCTTCACAATTGCCTCATATGTTTTTGCACGGCCGATAATATCATCCGACTTCAGCGTCAGCAACTCCTGCAGGATATTGGAAGCGCCATAAGCTTCTAACGCCCACACTTCCATTTCTCCGAATCGCTGACCACCAAACTGCGCTTTACCGCCGAGAGGCTGTTGCGTAATCAAACTGTACGGTCCGATGCTTCTCGCGTGCATCTTATCGTCCACCATATGGTGCAGCTTAATCATATAGATAATACCCACGGTAGCTTTCTGGTCGAAGCGTTCTCCGGTTTCTCCGTCGTAGAGATAGGTGTGACCGAAGGAAGGCAGACCTGCTTTATCAATATAATCAGCAATTTCTTCCGTTGTAGCTCCGTCGAAAATGGGCGTAGCAAATTTTACTCCCATCTTTTCAGCAGCCCATCCTAACACTGTTTCGTAAATCTGACCCAGGTTCATACGACTCGGTACACCTAATGGATTCAATACGATATCAACCGGCGTTCCGTCTTCAAGGAAAGGCATGTCTTCGGCGCGTACAATCTTCGCCACGATACCTTTATTTCCATGACGACCCGCCATCTTATCGCCCACTTTCAGTTTACGCTTAACAGCAAGATATACTTTAGCGAGCTTCAACACACCGGCGGGTAATTCATCCCCGATAGAAATATTGAACTTCTCTCTTTTATACCTGCCCAACTCCTCATTAAACTTAATGTTATAATTGTGCAGCAGGATGTTGATCTGGTTGTCCGTATGGGCGTCTCCCGTCCATCCCAGAGGATTAATATTCTGATAATCCAAAGCGCTCAGGTTCTTCGCGTTGAATTTAGCGCTCTTCCCGATCTGGATTTCACCAAAATTGTTGGTAACCCCCGCGGAAGTCTTATTGTTCAATAATACCTGGAGTTTGCTTATCAAAACATCTAACAAATCCTTTTCATTCTGCTCATGCACTTTTTCCAGTTTGTCGAGCGCCGCTTTTTCTCTCAGCTTCATGTTCTTATCCTTTTTGGCCCGCTGGAACAATTTCTTATCTATTACTACCCCTTCGGTACCGCTTGGCGCCTTCAAAGAGGCATCCTTGGCGTCTCCCGCTTTATCACCGAAAATGGCTCGAAGGAGCTTCTCTTCCGGCGTGGGATCGCTCTCTCCCTTGGGGGTAATCTTTCCAATAATAATATCGCCTTCCTTCACCTGTGCTCCTATCCGGATGATACCATTCTGATCCAGGTCTTTGGTGGCTTCTTCCGAAACGTTGGGAATATCAGGCGTCAACTCTTCTTCTCCCAGTTTTGTATCCCTCACCTCCAGTTCATATTCGGAGATATGGATAGAAGTGAAAAGGTCTTCCCGGGCAACTTTTTCACTGATTACGATAGCATCTTCAAAGTTATATCCCTTCCAGGGCATGAAGGCAACACGCAGGTTGCGCCCCAGAGCCAGTTCCCCGTCTTTGGTAGCATACCCTTCGGTCAGGAAATCGCCGTTCTTTACCCGCTGTCCCTTCTTCACTGCGGGACGCAGGTTGATACAGGTTTCCTGGTTGGTCTTCATAAACTTGGTCAGTTTGTATATTTTCAGGTCATCTTCAAAACTTACCAGTTTCTGCTCTTCATCTCTTTCGTAACGAACATGGATTTCATTGGCATCCACAAACTCTACTACACCGTTGCCATCTGCATGAATCTGGATCCTGGCATCCCTGGCAGCTTTCCCTTCCAACCCGGTTCCCACCAACGGAGCCTGGGGTACAATCAACGGCACCGCCTGGCGCTGCATGTTTGATCCCATCAGCGCACGGTTGGCATCATCGTTCTCCAAAAAGGGAATCAAAGAAGCGCTCAGTCCTACAATCTGATTGGGCGCTACGTCCATATATTCTACTTCTTCTCTTTCCAGCACGGGAAAATCGCCTGTTTGCCTTGAACGAACCGTCTCCTCAACAAAGGAGCCTGAATTGTCCAGAGGCGCATTTGCCTGGGCAATTTTCACTTCATCTTCTTCTTCTGCACTCAGATAAAACAGATCTTTCATATCCACCTTACCCTGGTGTACCTTCCGGTAGGGTGTCTCTATGAAGCCCATTTCATTGATCTTGGCGTGTACACACAATGTTGAAATCAATCCGATATTGGGTCCTTCCGGCGTTTCGATGGTACAGAGACGACCATAGTGTGAATAGTGTACGTCGCGAACCTCAAAGCCCGCGCGTTCACGGCTTAAACCGCCGGGCCCCAATGCCGATATACGACGTTTGTGGGTAATCTCACTCAACGGATTCGTCTGGTCCAGGAACTGGGACAGTTGCGAGGTGCCAAAGAATGAATTGATAACGGATGATAGTGTTCTCGCATTGATTAAATCAACCGGTGTAAACACTTCATTATCCCTTACGTTCATTCGCTCCCGGATGGTTCTTGCCATACGGGCTAATCCTACTCCAAACTGAGCAAATAACTGTTCGCCTACGGTACGGACACGACGATTGCTCAAGTGGTCAATATCATCAATATCTGCTTTACCGTTGGTAAGTCTGACCAGATATTTGATGATTTCTATGATATCTTCTTTAGTGAGTGTCTTTTGTTCAAGCGGTTGATTGAGGTTCAGTTTTCTGTTGATTTTATATCTTCCCACTTCTCCCAGATCATATCGCTTATCCGAGAAAAACAGCTTATCAATTATGCCGCGTGCCGTTTCGTTATCCGGAGCATCTGCACCACGCAGTTGCCGGTATATATGCTGAACCGCTTCCAATTCGGAGTTGGCGCTATCCTTATTCAGGGTATTATAGATGATGGCATAATCGCCGCTCACTTCTTCTTTCTGGATAAATACCCCCTTCACGTCCATCTCGGAAATCATCTCCACCGCTTCCTCATCCAAAACGGTATCTCTTTCGAGTACTACTTCATTTCTTTCGATGGAAACGACTTCTCCGGTATCCTCATCCACAAAATCTTCTACCCAGGTTCTCAATACACGGGCTGCTAAGCGTTTCCCGACATAGGGTGTCAGTGATTTCTTATCGGCCTTCACCTCATCGGCCATGCCAAAAAGCTCCAGGATATCCTTATCTGTCTCATATCCGATGGAACGCAATAAAGTGGTCACGGGGAATTTCTTCTTGCGATCAATGTAGGCGTACATCACATTATTGATGTCCGTCGCAAATTCCATCCACGCCCCTTTAAAAGGAATGACCCTCGCCGAATAAATTTTTGTTCCATTCGGGTGGAGGGACTGACCAAAAAACACGCCCGGCGAGCGGTGCAACTGAGATACCACCACCCTTTCTGCGCCATTGATCACAAAGGTGCCGCGTGGCGTCATATAGGGGATATTCCCCAAAAACACATCCTGCACGATGGTCTGGAAGTCTACGTGCTCCTCATCGTTACAGCTCAACCGTAACTTGGCTTTTAAGGGAACCGCGTAGGTCAGCCCGCGCTCCATACACTCTTCTATACTATAACGCGGCGGGTCAATGAAATAATCCAGAAATTCCAATACGAAAATATTACGCGTATCGGTAATCGGAAAGTTCTCTTTAAACACCCTGAACAGCCCCTCGACATTCCGCTTATCCGGCGTTGTTTCTAATTGAAAAAATTCTTTAAAAGACTGGATTTGAATTTCTAATAAGTCTGGCGTTTCTGCTAAATGCTTGATTTTTCCGAAATCAATTCTGTTGTTTGTAGCCACTTTTGTTGAAGACATAGTATTTAAAAGCGCTTTTATTTGGTTCAATGACAAATACTCCCTCGTATCTATTTAATCATAAATAGAAACATTTAGGAATCAGTCACTTATAATTCAATTGAAAAGTCAAATTGTGTCAGGCCCAATTTAAGGAGTGCAAAGGTAAATAATAATGCCATTATAACAAGTTTTTTTAGCATTTTACTTGTTCTCAGCGATATGTGAAGAAAATGTGAAAAAATACTCTTTTTGCCGGACAGGCTCCTTTACCGTAATGAGGCGCCGGCAAAGCCGCTCCCCGTGCAAGGATCGTGATGAATCAACCCTTCAAACAGCCAATCAAGAACAAGAGCATCACTCCATACAACAAGAGGTTCAGGCTGTTACGGTCAGACGATGTTCCGGCCTGTTACTTCAGTTCTCGCACATCGGCCACCTGGTATTGAGGACATGCTCCCGCGTGGGTAGCCATAAAAGCGCCCATCTTCCCGGCAAACTCCAGCACTTCCGGCAGCAGACGTTCTTCAAAAAGGCCTGAGATAAACCCGGCCAAAAACGCATCGCCACTGCCAATGGTATCCACCACCTGCACCTTAAACCCGGGATGCTCATAAAAAGCTCCATCATGAAGCGCAATGGCGCCATTTTCACCGCGGGTAGTGATTATGGTGTTCAGCCTGAATTTATCCTGCAATGCCTTCATTGCCTCTTTCTCATCGCTCTGCCAGCCATACCATCCGGATAACAATTGCAATTCCTCATCATTGAGTTTTAGAAGGCTGGCCTTCTGAAGCAGGTATTCCAGGGTATTCTTTCCATAATGCGGGGGGCGCAGATTGATATCCAGCACTTTAACATGTGCAATTTCAAGGAGTTTGTACAAGGTATTTCGGGAGACTTCACTCCGTACACCGAGGCTTCCAAAAATAAAGAACCGGGCGGCAGCCACCGCTTTTTCTATTCTTTCATTACAGGCGATAAAATCCCAGGCTACCGGTTTCACGATATCATACGTAACCCTGTTCCCTTCCACCTTAGCCAGCACCCTGCTGGTATCATGGTCCGGGTCTGTTTGTATAAAATCACCCGCAACCTTTTTGGAAGTAAAATATGCTATCAACTCCCTGCCGAGGGCATCATCACCAATTCTGCTGATCATCGCAGCAGGGATTCCCAATTGATTTAAGTGATAGGCTACATTCATCGGCGCCCCGCCAGGCAGCTTCTTATCCGGCAATATATCCCACAAGACCTCACCAAAACATACGGCAGAAAAATGCGAATTGTCCATGCGCTGAAATTAGATAAAATTGAACTTAAACCTTCAAAAGTATTTTGAAATTACCGAAAAACCCAACAGATAGATTATTGTATATTTAAGCATTGGTTTATAAAGGAATCAGGTATCATTCATTTATCTAAAAAGGCGCTATGGAAGTGAAAAGAAAATACGGGATTGAAGGCTATGCTATACTTGCCGTTTTATTTTTGGTACTTCACTACGCACTGAACCTCTCCCTGTTTTCCAAATGGTCGGAATATGTGCCCTTTGCCCGGAAACTCACCATGAGTATCTTCCTCATTGCCGTCATTTTACTGGCGGGACGGGTTATAGAAAAAATCATTGATACCAAAGCCGAAAACGACGGCATCCGGTATAATTTATTACGGGTTACCCGTCTAATAACCGCCATTTTCATCCTCATCGTTGTTGCATCCTTCCTGTTTCAGAACCTGTATGCGGTGGCCGTCAGCTTTGGACTGATTTCCCTCGTACTGGGTTTTGCCCTGCAGGCGCCGATTACCTCTTTCATCGCCTGGTTATATATTGTGTTTCGAAAACCCTACCACGTCGGCAATCGCATTCAGATTGACGGATTTATCGGGGATGTTATTGAAATCAACTACTTAGATACCATTATTGAGGAATGCAGCGGCATCTATCTGGGCAACGACCGGAAAAGCGGGCGGATTATTCATTTTCCTAACAGCCTGATACTAAAATCCCAGGTAATCAATTATTCCGGACCTTTTCTTCCTTACATATGGAATGAAACCGCCATCCAGGTGGCCTATACCAGCGATTTAAAATTCGTAGAGTCCTGTCTGCTCGAGGCAGCCGCGAGGGATTTTAAGGAACAATATCCCGATAAAAACCCTGCAGGAAATGAGCCGGCTGTCTATTTTCGTATTAACAGTTACGCCTGGCTGGAGGCAGTCGTTTCCTATCCCGTTGAACCCGAAGATACCACCGGGCGGCGCAACCGGATTCTGAGATATGCCCTACCCTTATTAAATGCACAGCCCGATAAGGTGAAGTTTCCCGAGGGCAGTTTGCGGTAATACGTACGTGCCTGTTGGAGAACGGGCCTAAGATTCCCGTCGTTACATTTCGCACTGTTCCTGATCCTTTTCGCTTGCCATCTCCAACACAGCGGATTCAATACATTCAAAACCGGGCGCTGCTCTTATCCCCTCAAATGATAAGCCTTGGGCTGCACAAAAGCCCGAATACCCTGATAGGACAAGGTTGC
>JACFNM010000601.1 GCA_019454915.1 Chitinophagaceae bacterium | reverse complement strand
CAAATTTTTTTAATCACTCCGCCGGAGCACAGGCAATGAAGGCGGAAAAAATTTGAAACAATGGCAGATTTAAAAGCATTTGCGGATCAACTGGTAAGCTTATCCGTAAAAGAAGTAAACGAGTTAGCAAAAATTTTAAAAGACGAGTACGGTATTGAGCCCGCAGCCGCAGCAGTAGCAGTGGCAGCCGGTCCGGCAGCCGGAGGCGGAGCGCCTGCTGCTGAAGAAAAGACTTCCTTTGATGTAGTATTAAAAGCTGCAGGAGCCAACAAATTAGGCGTAGTGAAGGTGGTGAAGGAACTCACCGGATTGGGACTGAAAGAAGCGAAAGACTTAGTGGATGGTGCACCCAAAGCCGTTAAGGAAGGTGTTGCCAAAGCAGAGGCAGATGATATAGCTGCTAAGCTGAAAGAAGCCGGCGCTGAAGTAGAAATCGCTTAAATTACCTACCGGATTAAATCATAAAAGTCATCCTGATTCGGGGTGACTTTTTTCATTTTCTAATTTCTAACCTTCGATTTTCTCCCATTCCCCTATTCCCGGACTCTCCCACTTCCGCATTTCCACATTTCCACATTTTTTCACAACTGCGTATTCATCAAAGACAGTGTACCGGCGATTTCATTGATTTTTTCGTACACTTCGGGCGTACGTAAATGATCAAGATGCTTTTGATGATGCAGGTCGGTACCCAAAAATTCGATGAATCCGGATTTGAACAGTCGCTCAGCCATCTGTGCCACACTTCTGCCATAATACCCGTCCAGCGACAAAATGTTTACCTGGAACAAACATCCTGCGTTTCTGAGTTCCTCATAGATTTCGGGCTTTTTATGAAAGTAGGCGTAACGCTCCGGGTGAGCCAGGATAGGTTTGTATCCCTTCATCTGAAGGTTGAAAAGTTTTTCTTTATAGTCGAATGGCGCACTGGCGAAGGAGAACTCCACCAATACCAGGTTGTCCTTTATCGTGAGCAGGGGTTCTTTATTCTGCAGGAGGCTGTCGAAGTGGTCGTCCAAAAAATATTCTGCGGCAGCACGTATTTCAATATTGTTATTCTTTTTTAGCAGCGCTGATTTCAGTTTATCAAATCCTCTCTCAATCGTTTGCCTTGTGTTGGGATATAAATCGGCCATTAGGTGCGGCGTGGTAATCAGCTTCTTGTACCCCGCTTCCTGCAGTCCTTCTATCAGTTGAATGGAGGTTTCAACATCCGGCGACCCGTCGTCAATGCCCGGTATCAGATGAGAATGCATATCACAGTTTAATATACTGAGGTCGCCGTCGAAAAACTGTTGTTTCTTTTTGAAGAGGTTAAACATTCGGAATTCAGTGTTTAAGATTTGCGATTTCCATTGGCCGGTAAAGGTAGGTTCAAAATGTACAGTTGACCGAAAAATCCCGGAGAAACAGTATCTGCCCGGGATTCAGAAATATTTCAATCCCGTTCTTGGTGGTACGTTGTTATAAATGAACGATACACTTCACTAATGCCGTCTTTAAGACCGATGCGGGCCTTCCAGCCCAGGGACTGTAGTTTGCTGATGTCCATCCATTTCCTTGGGGTTCCATCCGGTTTGGTCAGGTCGTGTTCTATTCTGCCTTCATAGCCAACGATGTCTTTTATCATCAAAGCGAGCTCTTTAATGGTAATGTCATCCCCTACTCCAATATTAATGAACCCC
>JACFNM010000600.1 GCA_019454915.1 Chitinophagaceae bacterium | reverse complement strand
TGGCTGCGCGTATGAGTGTACCGGTAATTGTATAACCTTTACTCAAGTCTTGTGTCATATAAACAGATTGAACAGGTGAGTTTTATCTCTGTTATTTCTGAAAGAAATTAATTTCTCATTTTCATAATCCGTACATTTTTAATACGAATTTGCTCCGGATGGAAATTCATACGATCCATAGTGAATGCATTCCTATACGTAATCATCGTATTCAAACCGGCTATTTCCCTGTCTATAAGGGTTCCTCCCAATTTAGCATTACTCTTGATCAGCATGCGCACGGAGAAGGGCTTATCAGTACCCATCAGGTTTTCAATAGCATAATTTCCTACACCACTTGGTGATCCACCTTCCTGAGTGATTTCTCTATAGCAGAAAAAGGCGCTTCCGATAATTTACTATACTGGGCTCGTAATTTCTCCAAATCAATTTGAAATTCACAGGCATTATCCTGCTCCCCTGTTGCGGAAGAAAAGGCAATAGCCAGCCTGCCGGTATTTTCTTTCTCCGGTTCCACATCAAAACTAAGTAAGAAAGATTGATCTTTTATTTCAAACGAAGACGCTTCCGTCAACTCTTCAGCAAGCTGCGACACCTCGCCTTCATCCGGGATCAATTCTTTCATCCACTTAGTGCCCAGTCTTCCGTCCGGTTGCTGAATCAACTCATACATCACAAATGGCCCTCCCCATCCGGTAATCGGAATCCAGCCGGCCATTACATACCGGTTATCACTGATAGGCGATACAGATGGGACATTAATCCCATTATAGAAATCTTTTCCTTCCGCAACCACATCCGTCCATGGACCTTCCGGAGTATTTAATGCCCGACGCCACATACTTCCAAATCCACCGTTAATATATTCATAGTTTCCCCATTGGAAATAGAAAGTACAATCTCCACCGAGAGGAAAATCCGGATCTATCGCCGTCCACCCGCTGTCAAGAGAAGGCGATTTCCAGGTGCCTCGTGATCGGGCATTCGCAAATAATCTGAGCTGCCCGTCCGGAAGCGTAAATATGCTTGGGTTCTCGCAGAAATGATACAATACGCCGCTCTTCTTAAAATTATCCGTAGCATTCTCTGCTGCAACATAACTTGATCCCGAGGGATACCCTTCATTAAGATTAAAATGAAAGATGCCGGTTTGCTTATGCTGATGATAATAGGCCAATTGCTTCGGCGTTGTAGTTAACGAATCGCGATATATCCTTGCCGTATGTAAGCCGTAAGACAGGTGCACTTTATCATTATAAATAAAGGGTGACCCCGTACCAATGGTTTCCCATTGTTCATCAATCGGCACAGCCGCCTCATGCTCCGTCCAGGTCTTAAAATCCGTTGTAGAAAAATGCTCAAAATAATGCCCGCCGGCGCCTAACTTACTGCTGTGATGCCTCCTGTCAAAAAGATAGAAGACATGGTATCTGCCTTTAAAATAAATAGTAGCCACATCCCCCACCCAGGCATTATGCGCTTTGGGCGTCCAGAAAAGCAGGTCCGCATGAGCGGTGTTCTTCTCAGCAATATCCCTTGTAGCTTTCAATGCGGGAAAGAAAATCTCCGCCTTCTCTACAATGGCCGGATCTATATTCCAATTTTGATTTTCCGGCCATAGCGGATAACCGATAGGAAAATCATTGTCCATTAATTCATTGTCCACATACATCGTCCATTTTGAACCG
>JACFNM010000066.1:13347-15432 GCA_019454915.1 Chitinophagaceae bacterium | reverse complement strand
CTCGGGTTAGGATTAAAGAACATCCAGAGCAGGGCGAAGGTGTTGCATGCAAAGATTGACTTTGAGAAAGATCCATCTCAAACATATTACAAGGTTACCCTGGAAGTTCCTGTGGAGGAACATGCCGTAATCAATTGAGTTTTTATCCGGTATCGCAAAAAACGAATAAAGTTTATGAGTATTATTAAAGTTGCTATCGCCGATGACCATAAAATTTTTCGAAAAGGGGTCATCCTTTCATTAAGGCAGTACACAAACATCAGATTCGTATTAGAAGCCGAGAACGGCGAAGAATTGTTGACAGGTATTCCCGAGGCACAGCCTGATGTGATATTAATGGATTTACGCATGCCCGTGAAAGATGGAATAGAAACCACCAAAATCATTAATAAGGACTACCCCCACATTTTTGTAATTGTGTTGACGATGTACGAAGACGAAAGGTTCGTCTCTCACCTGATGGAAAATGGCGCCAATGGGTATCTGCTGAAAAGCGCTGATCCGGCCGAGATTAAGAAGGCAATCGTGGAGGTGATGGCGAGAGGTTATTACCTGAATAATTATGTCAATAAGATACTACTGAAAAAGTCTCATTCCAGGAACCGGTTCACCCCTTCCTTATCAAGTGAAGTGGTGATAAGTGATAAGGAAAGAGAAGTACTCCGGTTGCTTTGCATGGAGTTTACCGCCACAGAGATTGCCCAAAAAATGGAAATCAGCCCACGTACTGTAGAGGCCATTAAAGACCGGCTGATGGAAAGATATAATGTAAAGAATACGGCCGGATTGGTGTTTTTCGCGGCCAAGAACAATTTAATTGATTAAGCCTTTTTTGTTTTTATCCTGAAGATTATTATAGGAACTTTAGGGCATAAAATTTCTTTTTATGAGACCCCTAAAGATGCTGTTGATCTTATGCTCCTTTTCTTCTCTTCAGGCCCCTGCACAGCAGGATCTTCAGTTTTGGTACACATCGCCGGCAAGCCAATGGACGGATGCCCTGCCGGTAGGCAACGGACGCCTCGGGGCTATGGTGTTCGGTAAATATGACAGGGAGCGCATCCAGCTCAATGAAGAGAGCGTATGGGCAGGGAGTAAAATCAATAATAACAATCCTAAAGCGGGTGAGTTTTTACCACACATACGACAGGCTCTTTTTGGAGGTTCCTATAAAACCGCTTTAGATCTCGCGTCCCAATATCTGGTGGGTACTCCACCACGGATAAGATCCTATCAGCCTCTTGGTAATTTTTTTATAGAATACGCGCCCGGTGGAGCACCGGAGGAATATAGGCGATCCTTAACGCTGAACACCGGCATAGCTAAAACGGAGTTCCGGATTGGAAATAACCGGATTGAGCAGGAGGTATACGCTTCAGCTCCGCAAGACGTAATAGTGGTTCACATTCATGCTTCCAGTCCTTCCGGTTTGTTGTTGTATTTGACGAGGAAGCGGGATGTTTATGAATATAATGCGAAAGAGAATTTAGCCTATTTTAACGGACAGATCTTTGATGAGGAAGATTCCCTTCGGGGGCCGGGAGGGAAACATATGCGGCTTTCAGCAGCCGTAAAAATTTTACAAACAGACGGTAAACCCGTTCCACATACAACGGATTCTTCGGCAGGATTTAAACTCGTTGATTTTAGAAATATTACTCTTCTTATTACCGGGGCAACGGATTATAATCCTGAACGCCTGGATTTGGATGGCGCCGTAGATCCATTTGCCGTTTGTTTGGGAAAAATCAACAAAGCTTCCGGCTACTCCGCAGCGGTTTTAAAGAAACATCATATCAGAGACCATCGGTCTTTTTTTGATCGGGTTCACTTCACCTTAGGAGAAAAGGATTCATTAAATGACCTGCCAACCGATAAAAGATTGGCGCGGGTTAAATCCGGTGAGAAAGATTTGGGGCTTATTGTTCAATATTATCAGTTTGGTAGATATTTATTAATGGGTTCATCGAGGTCGCCGGGAAGATTGCCTGCCAACCTGCAGGGAATATGGAATGAATCTTATGATGCTCCCTGGAATGCCGACTTCCACACCAATATCAATTTGCAGATGAATTATTGGCCGGC
>JACFNM010000066.1:11791-13247 GCA_019454915.1 Chitinophagaceae bacterium | reverse complement strand
GGATACTGCCTATCTGCGAAATATTGCTTACCCGGTAATGAAGGGCTCAGTACAGTTTATATTGGACTTTTTGGTTCTTTCCCCACAGGGTTTCCTGGTAACTAACCCTTCCCATTCTCCGGAAAATGCTTTTTTTGTGCCCAATAGTAATCGGAAGGAGACCTCTCAGTTGTGTTACGGCAGCACAATAGACATCGAGATTATTAACGGATTGTTCAACTATTTTATTCAGTCTGCCACCTGTTTAGGGGCTGATCAGGATTTAGTGAGCCGGGTGAAAGAAGTACAGAGAAAATTGCCTCCCATCAGAGTAGGCGCTAATGGTACCATTCAGGAATGGATGGAAGATTTTGAGGAGGTGGAGCCGGGGCATCGCCACATGTCGCATCTGCTTGCATTGTATCCTTTGAATCTCATCACGCCCCAAACAGAGGATTTGTTCATGGCAGCGAGGAAAACCATAGACAGGAGGTTAGCAAATGGGGGAGGGCACACCGGATGGAGCCGGGCCTGGATCATCAGCTTTTTTGCACGTTTGCTTGATGGTAATGAGTGTGGACGGCAGGTTCAACTGCTTCTGGAGAAAAGCACGCTACCCAGTTTATTAAGTACTCATCCACCGTTTCAGATTGACGGTAATTTTGGTGGAGCAGCAGGAATCGCTGAGATGCTGTTACAATCACATAATGAAGAGATCGACCTGTTGCCCGCTTTGCCATCAACATGGAAATCGGGGAGTATTCGCGGGTTGCGGGCCCGGGGTGGTTACACGATCAATATGAAATGGAGTGCCAATAAGCTTACGGCATTGACCATTACTGCGGATAGCGCCGGGGCTCACGCCATAAGATATAATGGAAAAGTAAAGCGTGTATTCCTGAAAAAAGGAGAAAATAATATTTCCCTGTAGTATCCTGACCGGTTATCCGTATTATAAGGCATTATAATAGAGCCCTGCTGCTCCCAGGATACCACTGTTTTGCAGGTCAGATAATTCTATACGCAATTTCTCCAGCGACCGGGGGTAGACAAAAGTCTGTATCTCTTCCCACATCGCCTTTTGGAAAAAAGGATAAGCATGCCGAACGGAACCTCCAAAAATGGTCAAAGAAGGGTCATAGGTATATAGTACCATCTTGATTGTCTTGCCCAAATGCCTTCCCATTTCCGCATACCATTCCAAAGCTCTTTTGTCACCCTGGGCCGCCAGCTCAAAAACCAATTGACCATTGGTATGGTATACGTTTTCAAAAAATTGTCCGCTGGCGTAATATTCATAGCAATGATCGAGATACTCCACAGTGCCGAATTCTCCGGCTCCACAATTGGGTCCCGAATATAAGCGCCGGTTAATGATGATGCCTGCGCCGATGCCCGTTCCAATGGTTAGCCCAATCATGTGTTCCGACCCGACTCCCTTACCAAAATAAAATTCTCCCAGAGCAAAGCAATTAGC
>JACFNM010000066.1:0-11749 GCA_019454915.1 Chitinophagaceae bacterium | reverse complement strand
AATACCAATTCCGGCAACACCAGGATTGATTAAACTATCTGCGATGAAAAAAATATCTTCCAAAACGTCTTCTACGGTACCCCCACTCCTGATGGGCTTTTCTTTCATAGAAATGATTTCCTTTTCCCGTACCAATCCTCCGCGGATATTGGTAGCGCCAAGATCCATTCCAAGAATCACTTTATTATCCATATGCTCTCTTCCGGTTTTTAGTTTAATTTAGGCTTCTTTCTTCTTTCTCGTGATTATTTTGTTGGTGATTATTGGCTTTGCCCAGAAGCCAATGCTGAGGATGTAACCGATAGGGATATATAGGAATAACAGTCCATATTTTAATCCGGCCAGATCGCCTAAAGAGCCAATGATTAAAGGAACAATGGCTCCTCCTACGATACCCGTGACCAGAATACCGGCAAACGAACCATGATGTTCAGTCACAGAATTTAAAGCGAGCGAGAAGATGATGGGATACATAACGGCCGCGAAGAAACCGATCAGTGGGAACGTTACGAGCGCTATTTTACCTGGTCCAAATAGACTCAGACTGAGGCAGATTAAGGCGATTGCCGTGAAGAGAATCAGCACTTTCCGGCTGTCCATCAGTTTGACCATCAGTAGTCCCAGAATGCCACCTGCAGTCATCAGCCCCCAGAAATAGGCCACTGTTTGAGCACCGGTAGTCTGCGGGTCATAACCATGATAAGTGTACAGGAATTGAGATATCCAGTTTGCTACTCCCTGTTCTGCGCCAACATAGCAGAAGAGGGCAATAAAATACAGGAGGACAACTTTTTTTCTGAAAAGCTCTTTATAGGTATCGATGGGTCCCGCTTTCTCTTCCTGACTCAGTTCAACCTTTGGAAACCGGGAGGCAATTATGATCGCAATCATTATCAGGGAGATAACAGCGAAGAGCCAATACAAAGAGACCCAGGGAAGGTCGGGTGGAGTAAGTTTTTTCAACAACCCTGCTATACCTCCTCCGACGTCCGGCATTTGTAGTTTAGCAACCATGCCGGAATAAACCAGGGGGCTAACAAAAGATGCAAGTCCGAATATTAACTGGGCTAATATGGAATTAAACGCGTAATTCTCTTCGCCTCCGGCGGTACGCAGCAACGGGTTAATAACCACCTGTAAAATGGCCATGCCACATCCAATCAAAAACAGGGATAATACGGCACTGAGATAGTTGGGCGAAAAGGCGAGTATCAGGGAGCCCACTAAGGCCACTCCAAAAGCCATTGACATCATTTTCTTTTCCTTATACTTTTCCAACAGCATACCCGAAGGAATAGACATGACTCCGTATGCTATAAAAAATGCAAAGGGAAGGAGCGCTACCAAAGTTAAGCTGAGGTTGAAGCCCTTGATGATATCCGGTATCAGCGGACCCGTAATATTGGTAAGAAATGAAATGACAAAAAAAGTAAGCAGGATCAATACGACAGTATAATTACTACGATTCATCGGGACAGTTTAGGGATGAAAAAAAGTATTTGGTTTGCAACATAGTGAGAAATCGCTATTTGAGCAAGAGATGCCTCTACTCTTTGTTCATTCTTGTTCATCGCGTTCCACGGTAATGGTGCATTCGCCGATTAGGGCGGCCAAAGCGCCTATAGCGGCAAATACGGGGGCTAACAAAGCCCCCACAACGCCGATAGTCAACGGGAACGAAGCGATTTCTTTGCCGGACTTATCGGAAATGGTAATCTTCCGGATATTTCCTTCGGCTATCAGTTCTTTAATTTTTTTCAGAACGTTCTCGCCGTGTAGGTTGAAGGACTCTTTGATACTCATATTGCGCCGGTTCTGATGAAGGATAAAGATAGATATTTCGGGTTAAGGCAGGTAGAGAACTGAATTCTGTTTATCAATAAAATTCTTTTTGGAAAGGAGACAAAAACCCTATCTTTGCCGTCCTGAAAAATACAAACAACATCCGATGGATGTAAATTTCAGGAGTTCTTTTGGATAATATATTTGGATCGGTAGTTGAGCCACAGAAAATCAATACGACGTCAGGAGTATTAGATTTTGGGTCCCGATGAGCGTAGCGATATTGGGATTGGTTAGAATGCTGCCCTGTCACGGTCCCGACCTTCGGTTGGGACGGGTTCGAGTCCCTGGGTAGTGTTTGTGTGGATGAAGAGTTCTTGAACATAAAAATATTGGATCGGTAGTTCAGTTGGTTAGAATGCTGCCCTGTCACGGCAGAGGTCGCGGGTTCGAGTCCCGTCCGGTCCGCAATACTTGCGAGTTTCTGAGGTCTTTTTATGGGAAATGTTGGGATGCTGCCCTGTCACGGTCCCGACCTTTGGTTGGGACGGGTTCGAGTCCCGTCCGGTCGGCAAAATTCGACCAATGAGATTCTTAATCTTCAAGTACTTATATAGTTCTCTGTCGGGCGCATTGTCGAGTTGCTGTAGTTTACTATAAAGAACTATTACCTTTCAACAGATTAATTGTTTTGCATAACCTTTTCCTGCCCCGATAGACAGGCCAGAATGACCGGCGATTGTTAAAACCGATACCCAATTGAAATCCCGCCCTGCACTGTTTTTACTGAACTCCGCTCATCGCTTACGCCATTGTAAGACATGTCAACATCTAACAAACCTAACTGTCCGTTAAGATGAAAATATAAATTGTTGGATAACTCATAACCGGCGAGAATATTGACCCCAAAATCAAAGGGTTTGGTATAGGGCACAGTCCGTGTATTACCGCCAAAAGAAGAGTCCATACTTGAATAATTATTTAGAAACTTTAGTTTCCCTTTGACACTTAGCCCATTAGCTTCAGCTTTCCACCCGCCGCCAAGCCCATAGGCGATATAAGGACCTGCACCGAAAAATATCCGATTTTTTTCCATATTCAGTTTGAAGAGGAGATTAACCGGTAGTTCTACATAATAGCTGGTAAACCTGATTTTATCAACATCGTACAGGACAAGAGCGCCGCCATCTTTGTCAAGGCTGAAACCTTTGCTGGTTAATAGCAAAGCCGGCTGGAGGAAAAATGTTTCAGAAAGCTTAATATCAGTAGTGCCGCCAAGGTGAAAACCCGGCCGTAATTTTACCCTGGTGTAGCCTCCCTCATCTTTCAATAACATGGCTGATAGATTTCCTCCGGCTTTTAAACCCCATTGCACCTGTGCGGAGGCTTCAGAAAGCAGAACAAGGCAAAATAAGGATATGAAGATGATTCTTAAACGCATGCAATTAATTTTTTGTCAGGATCGGATTTGTTTGCTAATGGTAGCTATTTAATTAAGAGAGGCATTATAGGTAGAGACGGCTGATTTTAGCTTCTTTTTAGCGCTTATACTCAAAGGGATGGAAACAGCTGTCAGCCCTGCGCCGATGCCTGCTAATGCCCAGTTTGGCTTCCCTCCCGCAATAGCCGTTCCTATCGGCCACCCGATTAAAAAGCCTCCTGTATATCCAAGGATTGTTGAAAAGGCGCCGGAAGTATTTGCAGACTTAAATTGCGCAAAAGCAACGCCATTAGTTTTGAGCAGCGTTTTTAATTCTTTATTATCAATCCGCTGGTTGGCTACATAAAAACGAAAGCCGCTAAAGAAGGAGCTTGCCATGTCAATGGTATCGGCAGGAGATCTTCTTGAATTGGTTTCCTGACAATAGGAACCGGCTGCCAACAACATACTCAGGGAGGTTAACAGGATTGTTTTTTTCATAGCTTGTTTGAAGTAGTTTTGGTACTTCAGTACGAATATAATCCGGGAAACTGATGCCTATATCTATTTGGCTAAAAATTAACGTGAAAAAGTCAGCTATCTGACTATAATCACAGCAAATGGATGCCAATCCCTTTCGGCAAAAGATGGGCAATGAATTTAAAACGTCGGTTTTTGAAAAAGGCTGATGCTAATTCGTCCGCATAATTTTGATATTTCTATAAAATACTTTATCTCCATCATGATCGGTAAGCATGATGTGACCTGATTTTTCTTCGCCGTAGTTCTGGTAGTGATTGAATTTGGTCAATGCTATCCGATCGCGATAATCCTTGCTGCCTCTCTCCGCACTCAACACTTTTACGCCGTTCAGCCAGTGTTCAACATGATTACCCTTTGCTACGATTTTCCCTTCATTCCATTCACCCGCAGGTTTTAACTTCTTATTTTTAGGACTGTATATCAAATACATCGCAGCGGTTGAAGATGGGTCATCTAACCGGCCTTTGATGGCTTCATGATTATAATCGTCAATAATCTGATATTCCGGACCATTCCAGGCCATGGTATTAAAATGGTAATTCTTTACATAATTTACGAAGTACTTGATACCACTGTTGGCGCCGTAAGTTAATTTGAAATCGAAGGTTAAAACGAAGTCACTATATTTTTCCCGGGTTATGATATCTCCTCCAGCCTTGTGGTCTTTAATGAACAGCAACCCGTTCTCCACAGCCCAGATATCTGAAGGGAAACTGTCGGAATTTAACCCCCGCCATTTTTCATCCGGATCACCGGTTCCGTCAAAAAGGATTTCCCAATGTCTATTCTGCTTTTTGGTCGTATCCTGAAAAACAACAGAATAGCCGTTTAATACATCGAACCTGAAATTAGCCGGTTGATGCGAATCCCTGGTAATGCTATTACGGGCAAAGATGGAATTGATGGAAAGAACGAAGACACATGCTGTTAAAAGCATGAATGAGAGAAACTTTAACACTGCCTTTTTCATGAATCTATTGTACTTAAAATGAATTAGCCTTAAGTAGCGGGTCAGTCATTCAAGCACAAACCCACGCCTTTTATTACCATTACAAGAGGCTAAAGTTAAGTTTATATGAATAAAAAGTATTACCAATCAGTGAAAATTATGCGGACTTTTTTTAAAACTAAAATTGGTCCAGCATATATTTAATCACATCTGTTGTGGTGACAATTCCTTTAAGCTCACCATCATCCACTACCGGAAGAGAATGATATTCAGCGCTGCTAAAAATTTCCGCTACTTCTTTTATCGATGTGTTGCTGGTCACGGAACGCACATTTGCAGTCATTACCTGCGGAATGGTTAACATATCCAAAATAGCGTCGTCAATTTGCTCCTGGTTGTCAAAAATCGCTCCGAAAGTCAATCTATTAATGTCGTTTCGACTGATCATTCCGGTTATTTTATTACCATTCTTAACAGGCAGGTGCCTGATGTTTTTCTTCTTAAAAATCCTGACTACTTCCTCTAATTTGTGACTTTCATCCACGCTGATCACTTCCTTTGTCATAATATGGGATACCGGTTCGTTCTTTTTCATAACATCTCATTTTAGGTTGAGGTTCAAAATTATGCCTTTAGAATCGTTGCCTGTATGATATCGGTCAGGAACAATGCCAATTATGATCATAATGTTCATGGCAGATACCTTGCTTATCGTCTGATTCTGCGCTTTTGATTAGCCATATGTGGAGTGTTTTCAATAGATTTCCTTTGGTTCTGACATAAATGATTATCTGTAACGCCCGCACTGTACGCTGATATTTCCGGAAGTAAAATCTCCCGGAATTCTAATAGATCCGTCTTTTTCAGGCTTGATCTTTGCACCGTTTACTACAGCTTGCAATGTTTTACCCGTGCCTGTAATTGTTAAATCAATCCATCCCTTACGGTATCTGAGTTTGGCCTTGACGGAAGCGGTTTGTTCGTAAAGAGCAGGTTTGACAAATAGTTGTTCGCCTTTGAACTGAAAGCCCAGAATATCGTGGACGATGAAATAGGAAATTTCAGCGGAGGTCCAGGGCAGTAACCCGCTTCGATGTGTTTCAATGATTGGAATTTCCTCGTGCCAGGCTCCGGTGCTCCCGCCTTCTTGTGTATATAACCAGTTTAATGAATTTCTGCTTTTGTCGAATGTACCTGCGGCATGTTGAGCCTGCATAATGAACGTGGTGGCAAAGGTCCAGGGCCCAGGCTGGTCTCCCTGAGAGCTGGTATTATAACGATCATATCCTCCAAATGTCCAACGTCTGTTCCATAATTTTTCCAACTCAAGTAATGTGTTTTTGGCTAACTGACTATTTGGATCGATGATGCGTAGAAATATCGGCAGCGCCAGCGTTGCATCCGGCATCAGCCGTATTACCTGTTCTACGACGGCTGGAGATCCCGCTACTCCCGGTATTCCGTTTTTATTTATTAGTGTATCCGCTATTTTTCCTGTAATATTTCTTCGCTTGATCAGGTGACCTTCATGAACCAGCTTCATAGTAGGATGATTTAGCATTGCGTTTTGCATCCGGTCAGCGATGGTTCGCCATTCGGCTACCTTGTCGGTCGCGTTCATATATTTTGCCAGATCAATGGCATCGCGTAACCCCTGAATGACCCAGGTTTGATAGGCTAATTCATACGCGTCTTCAAAGTGCCGTTCCCAAAATTCTCTGCGGTTGTGCACCATACCGGTCGAATCTAAAAATGTGGAGTGTAGCGGGCGCGATATCATGGTTAATATCTTTTTTTTGTTCTCTTCCAGCAAAGAGACATCTCCTGTCCAGTCCACATAATATTTCATCGCATGCATAAATTCTCCCATCTGGTCAAACTGTTCCATATCGGGTTTGTCGAATCCTCCGGAAATCATGGTAGTTCCTTCTTCGGTAATCATATTTTTGAGCATATAGCTGAGCATTGCTCTCGCTAATTCAAATTGACCGATGCTTACCACTCCCCGAACAGTATTGGATGCATCTCTGACCCATTGTGCACCATACTCAAAAACACCGGCTGCGGTCTGTCCATCCGCGGACACAAAACCAGGCAATGCAAACCGGCAGGCATCAAATAAATTCATGATTAGCGTGTCGTCTGTCCGGATAGTATTGGAATTTGTCCATACCTGCACTGATGCTTCCATTTGCTGCGGCCTGCTATTTCCAAGGGCTAAGGCGTTCCTGTAAGATTCGTCTTCATTCGTGGCATGCAGATCGAGATACAGATAGGTATCTATGGTTTTTTGTTCTCCGGGATCTAATGTTATAGGGCCAATTTCCAAATGTTCCCGTGAATGGATTGTTTGAAATGGATTGTCTTCCCTGGTGAATAAAGCAATCAGTGATCTTTTATGTTGGGTGATCATGATATCGTCCTTCACGAGTTGTGCAGGAGTGGGGAGTGACAATTGAAGATGAATATTTTCAGAAGCAACCAGGTCAACGGAGGATAGGATGACTCTTCTTCTGAATAATTCTTTTTCAAAAATAGGTGTGATGATTTCATTCACTTTTATACCTCCTGCCCACCACGTGCCCTGTACGGAAGGAATACCTTCATAAGTTATCCATTGAGCTTCGGTATTATTTCCCAAAGCCGTAAAAGGGTAGTTTTTCATAATGACTTTGAGTGCAGATGATGAAAAGCCTTCTTGCGAGACATAGTTAAACGCCTTTTCTTTTCTGTCTATCTGTGCTGAATTCTGCGCATCGTAAAGCAAATAGGTAAACGCCGGACCTATATTTGCCTTATCGGATTGGACAATTATTTTTGCCCGGCCGCTTCGTAGTACAAAATATTTCCGGCCATAAAAATAACTCTGGTCGGTTAGATTCTGCTGGGCGAAAAGTATGCCGGACAAAAACAGTAGCAGAAAAGAAATATATATTTTAATCATCCGATAAAATTAATACATCAGGTTAGTGTGTTGTGGCTCATGAATAAATGAATCAAAATGGGCCTGTATATACACAGTCAGATTCTTCATTTAATCTGAAAAACGTATATCTTCTCTAAGACTCCTTACCGGCTTATCGCCTTTTCTTGTCAGCACAGCTTCAATATTATATTTTCCGCTATTAGCCGGTGTACGGCAATTGATGATAAGGTTCTTCTTCCCATAACCGGGAATTGCTATTGTGGCTGATTTTTCAGTTATTAGCTTATCATCTTTAAATATTTTGATGCTGACTGTTCCTTTCCATTCTGAATAAAGATCATTAACAGCGATCACCCTGAACGAATGGTTCGTATTGGTTTTTATCTCTTGCCCCCATTCGTCCAGCATAATACCTACAGGCGAGAAAGCATCGGGAAAGTATTTCAAGACCTCCGGATGGTATTTTAAGTTTCGGATATCTGTGAAGAAATCACTGGTTTGCCCGTCGGGTCTTGAATAACCCAGAGCGGTAAAGATCAGAACGCCGGCAGCATTTCGGTGACATCGCCAGAATTCTGTTTCTGCCGCCATGTAGGTAGCATACAAGTGCCATCGCTGTTCAGTGGTAGATGTGGGCCCCAGCAGGTTTTCATACACTGCTTGTGTAAGTGTGGTGGGCGTTCCATCGCGGTTTAGCCATAACCAGCCGTATTCATTGATAATGACGGGGAAATTTTGTAGATTTTCATCCGGATTCCCTTTGGGTATTGCAGAACTATTGGCGATATCTTTCAGTGTAAAATCGGAACGAATAAAATGATAGGGATGCGATTCATAAACGTCGCCGGGGGCTCGTCTTAAACCATAGCTGTTGTCCCACGGACGGTTGGATAAGTCCTGATAACGTACCTGCCAGGCAGCATCACCTACTTCATCGGTTAAACCATTATGACTTACGTTTTCGTTACTTGCATCCCAGATTACAACGGACGGGTGATTTTGGTTTTCATGTAGCCATTCGGAAAACTCCAGGGCGAGTTGGTCACGTTTTAACTCGTCCGGCCAAACATTCCATCCTTTGCCTCCATACCAAATGGGAAACTCATCCTGAATTAAGAATCCTTCTTCATCTGCAACCTGGTACCAGAAGGCTGGTGGTAAACCTATACAAAACCGCAGGCTGTTCCAATGGAACTGCTTAAAACTTCGGAATAATTGACGAACCCAGGTAGTATCCCACGGTAAATTTTTGCAAAGCGGATCTTCAAAAAAGCGATATATAGTAATATTACTCCCTCTTAAGAAATAAGGTTTGCCATTCAACATCGGCACTTGTGTAAGCTGGTCGAAATGAAATTCCCGCATGCCGAATTCAATGGTTTTTTCATCAGTTCCAGTTTGAACAGTTAATTGATACAGGAACGGATCTTCAGGCGACCAGAGCCGGCAATTTTCAATGGGAATCCTGATATTAACCGTGTTGTCTTTGTTGGCTGATAACTCGATGTTTTGTGCAAGCTGACCGGCTATTTTGCCGGTTCCGGATTCTTTTATCTGAAAGCTAACGGGGATGGTCTTTTTTTCGGACGACTGAATCATAACCTGTGCCAGAACTTCCTTACGAATAATATCGGGAGCTGCCTGGATGTTTTGGATGTAGGAGTCTCCTGCTAATATTAAATGGACATCATCATAAATACCGGGGATATATCTTTCTTTCTCAAAATCAAACCCATCAGGGACCGATCTTGGTACAGCTGCCCGGCTGGCGCCTACTCTCACTATTAGTTCGTTTACTCCCTGTTTTAATGCTTTTCCAACGTCAAAATAGCCTGGGGTAAAATTGGGAAGATGTTCACCTATCTCTTTTCCGTTTAAGAATACTTTTGTACCATATTTTGCTTTTGAAATTTTCAGTAAGGCTGTTGAAAAGCCGATATTTTCTATAGTGAATTTTCTTTTGTACCAAAATGCTTCCCGCAATGGATCAGAAGTGGCTATTTTACTTCGCCGGTCTAATACTTTGGGTGCTACATTTTCAAAAGCAGGGATAGCCAGATTCACTAATCCCGGCACTTCAATACGGTGACTGAAACTATCCGCGTGAGGTATTGCAGCCATGGTGCCCTGAGCGATTTCCCAGGAACCGTTTAACGGGATTACTGTTCTTTTTACTGATTGCCCAAAAGCGCCTGTGTACAATAAAGGGACAACAGAAAGAATTGCGTAAATCCTGAAAGAACTGCCAACTGATTTCCGGATGATCTGTAAAAAACTATAAATCATGATGAAGATTTTTTTCAGCGATTAAATAGTGTCTTGTGATTACCTTCAAAACTGGTGCTAAGTGAGTCATCAGATGTGAATGGCGTTTCCTTTAATCCGGTTTTGTTAATGTTCATGCTAAGATTTTTTTTGCTTTTACATATTAGTTCATGATGATTCCAATTTCATTTGTAATATTCCTGTATAACACTGAATTGATAGCGGCTTAACCCGGTTTTATTGGAGTATCACAGATAGCCTTCCTGTCTGGTTATTTTCCATTCGTGCCTGTAAAATCCGGTTTAATATAATCGGACTATTGGATTTAGGTGCCATTCAGTTATCCAACGATAGCACCATTTGGATTTTCTGTTTTGGTTTCGCTATTTTGGATTCCTGACTTTTCTTATGCCCGTTATGGATTACTATTGCCGAAGGCAAATGCTGATCATCCGCAAATTCCAGATTTAAGTTAGCCAATTTATCATTCTTATTTACTGTGAGTTCTAAGTTAACAGGTCCGAAAGGAGCGAGAATTCCGGAAAGCCGGGTTTTACTTCCGGGATATAGCCATTGGCGGGGTAATCCTTCAAATAAATGCAGCTCATCATTTCTATCCAATGCTATCAGGTGAACGACCATGCGAATAAATTCGGCGCTTGCCCAATTATGGGGCATGTCACCCACTTCCTGATTACCCATGCCCTGAGGTTTTTGCTCTTCCCGCCATACCATCGTTGGCGCGGAATGATTGGCAAAATCATATAATAATTGTGGAATTTCATCTCCTTTTCCGATCCACTGGAGAGCATGGCCATAGAAAGAGCTGAAATAATTCCAGAGTCCCTGATCCATCCATCCCGTGTTGAATACAAGTCCTTCCTGTCTGTGTGCACGCAGCATGTTGATGGTACCTTCCGCCATTTTTCGAAGTTCCGGTGTTTCATCAAAGAGCAGTCCCGGATAAACAGATTGACAAAATGCCCATTGGCCTTTTTGGGGAGGGAATTCTTTTTCATTGTGTATCATTACAGGCAGATAAGTATTGCCGGCATCATCCAGTCGAAGATCCTTCCGTGCAGACCGGATAAAGGACTGCAAAAAATCACGATATTCTTTTTCCCATTCCCGCGCGTCATCCTGCTTTCCCAGCCAGCCGGCTGATTTGATTGCCCACTTCATGCCGCTCAGACACCATTCCGTATTGGAGTAATCGTTTACTACGCCACCAATGCCGCCATCTACTGCTCCAGGTGGTAATAAACCGTAATAAGGAGCGTTGGGTTCTGTAAATGTCTCCCGCCTCAGTTTTGAGATGTAGCGGATGCAACCTTTGATAATGTCCCAATGTGCATTAAGCCATGCCTTATCCTGCGTAAGCATGGCATGCCGGATTATCATATATATGACCAGACCATTCTCCTTATGAAATTTACCAAGCATATCAAAGCCTCCTTCTGGTAACTGAAAACCGGCCAGGTAATCAATAGTGCTTCTCACTTCTTTGATATGATTAAGCATAGTGGCCATCTCAAGAATGAATGTGCCATCGGCAATCCACAAGCCGCGGTAAACGGTGGGCCCCACGTTGAAGGAAGGAAGCCCTCCACGAATATCTCTGGCCTGAAAAACGTTCCGGATACAGGATTCAACCATACTCTGAACGCCGCTGTCGGGTAGCTGAATGTATGGAGTTGACAGGGGGCCGTTATTTTGCCACCAATGAATCGCCCTTTGTTTTTCCCTTTTAGCATCTTCGATTGTTGAGTTCGTCAGCGGTAACCTTGTGTTGAACCGGTTGATGGTGATTAGTAATTCTTTTTCTTCCCCGGGATTCAAGGGAACAGGTTCCATAACGATGCTT
>JACFNM010000599.1:1478-1698 GCA_019454915.1 Chitinophagaceae bacterium | reverse complement strand
ATTCAACGAAAAGAGAACAGAAAGATTCTTGAAAAATCCGGACGGCATCCGGAATAGGGCTTTCAAACAGTTCAACAGGGATTACGCAATCACCCGGAATGCAACTGCAAAGTGCAAGGGCTTTTGTTACGTACATTCTGATAATTCCATTTGCGCCTATGTACATGCGAAAGACTTTCGTCTTTCGCAGTTTAATGCAAACCGTTCGGGTTTATTTCTG
>JACFNM010000599.1:0-1468 GCA_019454915.1 Chitinophagaceae bacterium | reverse complement strand
TGATCAGCGATATATATGGCACTTACTTCAGCAGCGCTTAAAGCCTTATTATATATCCTCAGATCATCCATCAGTCCACTCAGTTCTTTTCTTGTACCGCTACCGGAATTATATTGCCCGGTACCATCTTCCCAAATGGTGAAAGGAAAATCATTAGCTCTGTCCCATAAGGGTGCGTTCAGAAGGCTCAGATCAAACGGCTCCGCCCTTGGATATTCAACGCCGTCCAAATACACATGCAGGCGCTTCGTTGTTTGGTTAACCACCACACTCACCATATGCCACTGATCATTAGCGAGGGCCGGCGCCTGGGGAGTCGCTTCATTGGCTCTCCAGTCAAAGCGCTTGCTTCCTCCCTCTGCACCATCTGCGATTTTAAGCAACCAACCTCTTCCGGAGGATCCCGGACCAGTATAGCTAAGTGCACCGTCAAGGCAGAAAATAAAGCCCGGATTACCACCGCTATCCCAATCAGAATTAGCAAATAACACGGGGTCTGAACCTATTGCAGGAAGCTTTGTCCAAAGGCTAAAACTAAAGTTTGTTGACAACCCTGGTCTAAGTAAATCATGCTTAGGCAATACCGCATAGGATCCCGCGTTAAACGAAGCAACTCTCCCACGTTGCGGATCTGTAACAAACGTAACATCTGTAGTGGCAAGCTCTCCCGGCATTGCATCAAACCGGTTTCCGCTTACATCAGACAGATCATTATCTAAAGGCAAATAAACAATCAGGCTATTTCCGCTACCGCTGGTGGTCGTGAAATGCCAGGACGCGGGTGTTAGGAATCCTTCAAAAGCTTTTCCCTCTGTATCAAGCATCGTACCCGGATCAACCAATACATAATAATCAGTTCCAAATTCAAGAGGCGTATTCAATTTGATTGTCACATTTTTACCATTCACCACCACCGACTGACCTGAAACAGGTATTTCCGCAATCTTCACATCTCCGGCAGTTTTGAAAATTGAAATATTACCCGTTCCTTTAAGAACGTCAGTAACAAAGACAAGCTCCAGTTTAAACAAAGAGGCATCTGTACTGCCTGGCAACGGGCTGATTGCATTTACGGCAAGTCCGCTTTTCCCTACCGTCTTGAATGTCCACGAAAAACCATCGGGCATACCCATATATTCATTGCCAAGCAAGTCAGTTACAATACCCCTTTCCAGCGTGACCTTAAAGGGTTCATCTGCTTTCAGGTCAACCGGGGGCTTAATGGTCAGTATCCGCTTATCATCACCCACGGTCACAGCATCCGATTTAACATCAATACGTAAAGTATCGGACTTACCCGCTATCATAATATCACCATTACCCTTCTTGATATACTCATCAAAAGTTAACACTAAATTACTGTTTACCGCAACACCTTCCACAGCGGAGGCAGGGTTATAACTAACCACAATGGGGTTTGATGTATCAAGGGTATGGTCAAATTTTTCCCTGCAGGACCCAAATATTA
>JACFNM010000598.1 GCA_019454915.1 Chitinophagaceae bacterium | reverse complement strand
AATTTCCTGTCAAGGATCAGGAGAAAAACTGATAATGGTCAAGATGTATCATTCCGGGAGATAATATTTTTACTGTGGCTTACCTCATTCCTGAGGAATAAGTAACTAAATGACTATTCGTACGGTATGCTTGAAGGAATAAAACAAATTGAAAAATCTACATTTGTAACGGATATAGTTAGAAACGACTACCGCACTGCCACTGTTTTCAAGAAACATGATATTGATTTCTGCTGTGGAGGTAAACTTCCCCTGGAAAAAATATGTGACCATAAAAACCTGAACGTGGATGTGTTGTTACAGGAGTTAAAAGCCTATTCCCGTGATTGGTGTCCGTCCGGAACACATGAATACCGAACCTGGAAACCCGATTTTTTAACTGACTATATCGTTCATATCCATCACCGCTATCTGGAAAAATCAATTCCGGAAACCGGTGATTTTCTCGATCATCTCACCAAAAAACATTCAAAAAAATACACCCACCTTCCTCAACTGCAGGAATTATTCAATGGTTTGGCTGCTATCATCATACCCCAGATAAAGCAGGAAGAAGAAGTGATTTTCCCCTATATCAAGCAACTAACCCGGGCTTATCATAATAAAGAATCTTATGCCGCCCTGCTCGTCAGAACACTTCGAAAACCGGTAGAATACGCGTCCTCCGGGGAACAACGCACCATTGAATCTTTCATCAGGCAGATACGCGAACTCACACAAAATTATACGCCTCCCGAAAATGCATGTATGTCTCATCAGGTTACACTGAAAAAATTATTAGAGCTTGATAACGACACGGTACAGCATATCTACCTGGAGCAGGAGATTCTATACCCCCAGGTACTTACCATGGAAACGGAATTAATGAACCGGGAGGAGTGATTACAATTTATTTGCCGTAAGTTTTAAATGCTTTATTTTAGTAGCTAATCTATTTCAGGAACGAACAAAACCGAGGGCCGGTTCTCTATGAAGCATCGGTTCACACAGAGGGCGTTGAAAACACAGGACAATGATGAATCTGGATTCTGCACATTTGGTATCGTTGTTTGAGCATGCCACAGAAGGTATTATACTCACGAACAGCATAGGTGAGATCACAGCTATTAACCCCGCAGCCGAATCTATGTTTGATTACAAGTCCCCGGAATTGATTGGCAAGCCCATTGAACTCTTAATACCCCGGCGCTTTCATGGTCATCATTCGGGGCGAAGAGACAATTTTTACAAAACGCCTCAAAACAGGGTAATGGGCTCCGGGAGGGATTTATACGGCGTCCGCAGTGATGGAAGAGAAATTCCTGTTGAGGTCAGTCTCAGCTATTACGAGCGGGATGACCAGTTATTTGTCACCGCTTTTGTGGTGGACATTACCCACAGAAAACACATTGAGGAAAACATGCTCCAGCAGCAGGAGGAGTTGGAGAAAGTGACCAGTGACATGCGTAAGCTCAATACCCAGCTTGAGGCCAAGGTGGAAGAACGAACACTGATTTTAAAGGAAGCGCTTATCAAACTCGAGCAATCGCAAAAGGAATTGCACGAAGCGCTCGACAAAGAGATTCAACTCAATGAAATCAAAAGTCGGTTCGTTTCCATCGCCTCGCATGAATTCCGGACACCGCTAAGTACCGTGCTTTCCTCTGCCTCCCTGCTTTCCAAATATAAAACCACTGAAGAACAGGGAAAACGCGACCGGC
>JACFNM010000597.1 GCA_019454915.1 Chitinophagaceae bacterium | reverse complement strand
GCATAAGTTTTGGTGCAACATGAGGATAGGTTTAATCAGTTAGCTTATTAAAACCACCACCAAAATAATCATAAGTATTTTATTGTAAAACTTTTTCATGAATTTATTTTTTCAGGTTCTCAACCGATGTGTCCCCGCTATCCGAAGTCTCCCGACTTCGGATGCTATATGTTCTCCCGGGACTCCGGCCCGAAAATAATATGTTTTCTGTTATAAACGATCTGCTAAAGACAAAGGTTGATATCGGAAAAATCGCTTGGCTGCGAATCGCCAAAAAATATTTAACACGAAATTGACGGTCGTTTTTTTCCATGGTAAGAGGCCTCACTTGCCACAATCATACGTAACCCTGCCACTGGATTTGGGATTTGAGATTTAGGATTTGGGAAGTCCTATCGCCCAGGTACATATCTCACGTACCACCTTCAACCGCAATCTACTGATCTGTGAAACACGAATCAGGACGCATAGTTTGGCCTTTTCATACAAAAACATCCGTGAATAGACAACATTTCACGTTATAGCCATCGCTTGATAAAAGGAGCGACCGTATCTACCAGGGCTGGTTAAAGTATTAGCGGATGATCTGGACTGTTTTCGTCTAACCCAAATTTTGCGGTTGAACTGCAAAACAATTAAGGAAGGCTAATGCCGGAATCAATGATGCTCGCAAATCCTGTCTAAGAGCCGATTGAACGGAATTTTCATCAGTCCTAATCACCTTCGCTGGCGGCATTACGCTACCTTATAGTTGCCTGATAAACTCTTCTACTGATTACAGCTTATGTAGCCCAGGCCCTGTCACCTTTCTTATAGGGAATACAGCCTTCATATTTTCCCGGAACTGCGACATAACGCAGTGCCTGAGTCGCCCCGATTTCTGAAGTAAAGTACCCCAACAACGTGAGCTCTTTCATCAGCCGGAAGTAGTGTTTGGGATCTTCGGGCTTTTTATTCGCCATATATGTTTTGGCTTCAGCGTCCAGCTCGGTAAGCAAAGCCTTTCTGTCGTCAGCGCTGATATCCATAAAGTCTTTCCCAAACTTTTTCTTACTGGCTTCATTGATTTGATTCATGCCGTCAAAAAATATTTTTTGGTCGGTGGCATCATAACAATCTGTTACCATCACCGTCATAAAAGCACCTACACCGGCTGCTTTAGCGCCCGGTGTATCCGTAGTGGGGATGATGGTGTCGGCTATTTCGTTCAGGTAGGCTATATCTTTATCGCTGAAAGTCCGCACGGAAGCTGCTTTTTTATCTCCCGTATTGCATCCTTCTAAAAAAAGATGTGTTCCTGCTACGGTTCCTCCTAAAAGGAGGGCTACCCTTGTAATGGCATCGCGTCTGTTCATATTTAAAAGTTTATCGAATCAGAAATGAGATATCGGTTATGTATTAAGTAATGGGATCAAAGGTTTTGCTTTTTTAATTCGCCTACCGCATAATCCACTGCCCTGGCAGTAAGCGCCATATAGGTGATAGACGGATTCTGACAGGCAGATGACGTCATGCATGCGCCATCCGTAATAAATACATTCGGCACGTCGTGCATCTGGTTAAATCCATTCAGTACCGACGTTTTCGGGTCGCGGCCCATGCGTGCTGTACCCATCTCATGAATACAGAAACCGGGTGCCGGATTGCTGTCATAAGTCTTTACATTTTTTAATCCTGCTTTCTCCAGCATTTCAGCTGCACTT
>JACFNM010000065.1:13548-15590 GCA_019454915.1 Chitinophagaceae bacterium | reverse complement strand
GAATCAGGCTGATCCGGAAAGTATACTTCAGTGCCTTTATCGCCAAACTCCTTTTCATACTTTCTACCTCCTATGGAACCAAAATGAGCAAGGTAAATCCAGTTATCCAACGCAAAAACCGGATTGTTGACATTGACATGGGGGTTAGAAAGAGAGAACCCGGTGAGCAGCACTTCTTTTTTATCCGCTTTACCATCACCATCCGTATCCTCTATATAATAAACATTGGGCGCATCGGTAACAATAAACCCATTCTTCCACCTCAGTATGCCATTTGGAAGAATAAGTTCGTCCAGAAATATAGTGCGTTTATCCATCACACCATCTCCGTCTGTATCCGATAGCTGAACTATCGTCCCTTTCTTATTCTTGTCTATTGGGTAGCCGTGCATCTCCACCACATACAACCGGCCGTATTCATCAATTTCCATGTCCACCGGATCGGATACCAGCGGTTCGGCAGCAATCATTTCAATTTTGAAGCCAGGCTCCACTTCAAAAGTGGATAGCGCCTGATCAGGAGGTACTGCATCTTCATCGTAACGAATCGTAGCCGTATGCCGGCAACTCGCAAAAAGGAAACAACAACAAAGGCTCAAAAAAATCTTTTGGATGGGTTGATCAATTTTCATCTTGAATCTTATAAAAAATAAAGTAGTACGTTGGTTTACCAAAGAAATATCCAATCGTCTCCTCCGGTAAGGTCCGCACTATTAATGAAAGTTTTTTGCTATTTGAAAATCCGGATATTCCTACCATAATTGGTTAATCAATTGCACAGTCCGATCCACCAATACCTGTCCTCCCTCGGGACCTACTTCGTTACTTTGTGGTACAGCAGAATAATGACCTCCCTTCACAGCAAATTCCGTAGGCAGATAAGAACCCGAACCCGTTAACTGAACGACAAAAGTCTGCAGTGCCCTACTCCTGGCTTTCATCTGCACCCCATAATCCGTGTATAGTTCAAAAGGATTAGAACATATGGCAACATCTCCTATGCGCAGGACGTGTACTTCTGTCTCATACAAAGGATGTTCTATCTTTTGTTGATTGGCATATCTTTTTATCGCATCAGAATTCCATTCAATAGGCCCATAGTTTTTCCTTCTGTCTTCTTCTGTTTTGGAATAGTTCTCAATTGTGTGTTTGATTTCCCAATATTCTTTTTGAGTGATAATCCTCATGGGTAAGGCCAACTTCTCCACGGTATGTTTCATCACCACATCGCTATGCCTATCTACCTTCACTGCTTCATAACTGCGAACTACCGCATTGGTAATCCGGTCGGCGATCTCCTGCAGATAAATCTCAGTTTGATAATTAAATCCATCCATCTTCAAATCTTTCGGCGCTACACCACTTCTGAGTTGCACCATCCGGGCTTCCGCTATTTTATTATACATTGGTCGGGGATTCTGATCTCCTGCAGCGCCTATCCATCCCAACACCACTACCTGCTTCCCTAACCGCTTCTGCATATTCTGACGAACATAATGCCAGTAGTCAGCATTGACCGTATTGCGTCCCTCCACAATTTGCGATGGACAGGCAATATTAATACAGGCTGCTATCAATTCTCCCTTTGTGTTCCAGAAAAACAGGGTATTGATGCTTTCATCTTCAGGGCCTTCCATTTTCCTAAACTCATCCACAGCAGTATTGCCATACATCTTCGCTGTGCCATCTGCATAAGATGCTCTGCGGTTATAAGCTACTTTGGCATAATCCATACCCCAGGTGACGGTGGATTTCTGTTGGTTCTTCCAGGCCTGCATAATGCCTTCCGAAATTTTATTTACGATATACTCCAGCGCCTTTTCGGGGGAAGTAACTCCTTCCGGAATCTGATAGGGGATGGCATAATGATCCATTTTAACAACCGGCGCAGTGTGCGTATGTGTGGCGTTAATCATCACTTTTCGGGAGTCAATACCCGGTAAATGCTGACTCACAAAATCTCTTACTTCTTTCAATATCCAGGGTGAAATACCCACCAGGTCGCAACTTACCAGAATACTGGTTTCGCTTGCATTGTTTTT
>JACFNM010000065.1:0-13538 GCA_019454915.1 Chitinophagaceae bacterium | reverse complement strand
GGCAGTAACCGGATTGTCAGCTTTTTCTGCTACCCGGGTATGGAATTGTCCATCCAAAGCCACCGGCAACGGTGGTGTTATATCCACAGAAGCCCTGCCAACAAATATTTCAGATGCATGCAGACTACTTAATGATATCGTCATTGCCATGAAGGCGAAAAAGAATTGAAAGTTCTTAGGTTTCATAAAAAATATTTTAACGTAACAATGATTGTTTGCAATCCATCTTTTACTTCATCATGTCATTTGCCAGCTGCAGGGTTCTCTCAACCAATATCTGCCCGCCTTCGGGACCAACTAAATTACTTTGTGCAATAGCAGAATAATGACCGCCTTTTACTGCTACTTCTGTAGGCAGATAAGAGCCCGGTCCTGCTAATTGTATTACGAAGGTTTGCAGCGCTTTACCCCTTGCTTTCATCTGTACACCATAATCGGTAAACAATTCAAAGGGATTGGTACAAATGACAATATCGCCCACGCGCAGTACGTGTACTTCAGCATTGTACATTGGATGCTCAACAGACTGCTGATTCATATAACGGTCAATTGCTCTTTGATTCCAGCCTATTTGTCCATAAAATTTTTCTCTGTGTTCGGCATTTTGAATCGTGTCGGCTGCCAGCGCTTTTCTTATACCCCAATATTCTTCAGCCGTAATCAGTCTCATGGGCAGATCCACTCTTTGCACTTCGTGTTTATAAACGACGTCATTTCGCTTATCCACTTTCACGGCTTCATAAGTACGAACTACCGCGTCGGTAATCCGGTCGGCTATCTCCTGCAGGAAAATTTCAGTTTGAAAATTGATCTTATCCATCTTCAGGTCTTTTGGAGCCACGCCGCTTCTGAGTTGAGCCATACGGTATTCAGCAACTTTATTATACATCGGACGCGGGTTCTGATCGCCTGCAGCACCAATCCAGCCAAGCACCACTACCTGTTTGCCAAAACGTTTCTGCATATTCTGACGAACGAAGTGCCAGTAATCTGCATTCACCGTAACACGCCCTTCCACAATCTGTGCGGGGCAGGCTACATTGATGCAGGCAGCAAGCAGTTCGCCTTTTTTATTCCAGAAGAAAAGTGAGTTGATGCTCTCGTCTTCCGGACCTTCTATCTTCCTGAAATTATCGGCAGCGGTATTTCCGTACATCTTTGCCGAACCATCAGCGTAGGTCGCCCTCCGGTTATAAGCCACCTTTGCGTAATCCATCCCCCAGGTGACCGATACCTTTTGCTGATTATCCCATGCCTGGATAATACCCTCCACGATTTGCTTAATAATATAATCGCGCACATCCTTCGACTGAATGACATCTTTGGGGATGATATACACGTAATCTCTTGCCTCCGGTGCTGTATGCGTATGAGTCGCATTGATAATTATTTTACTGGTATCTATTCCCGCTATCTTGTCAGCAATCTCACTTCTTACGCCCCGTATAATATTCAGGTCAATAGACACCAAATCGCAACTAACCATAATACTGGCATCAGCCGCATTCTTATTGGTTCCGGAACTTAAAATAAGTACGTTGGCTGTAGCGGGGTTATCCACCTTCTGAGCAACCCTCACATACATCTGTCCACCCACCGCCACAGGAACAGGAGGAGTAATACTTACCGATGCCCTGCCTGCATAAATTTCAGAAGCTTGTGATACGATCGAAGTCCAGAAGCAGAGAAAAAATAAAAACAAAATTCTTGTCATGGTTGAGATCTTATTTGATTTTACAGAGAAAAACTGATTAGAATGATACTATGCCTGAGCTATCAAAGGCATACAGGGTTTGGTTCAAATCATAGCCTGGGATTTCTATCCGTTCCATTTGTTAAAATAAAGAATTTTATTCATTGACGAGGAAATAAATATTAATTTGCAGAGTTATATTAAGGAAATGCGTAAACTTATAGCTTCCATACTATTTATGGCATATGCGTTAGCTACTACCGGAGCTACGCGTTATGTGCATTTTTGTATGGACCAGTTAGTGAACGCCGGCGTCGGGACTAATGATGCACCTGCCTGTCACAACTGCGGCATGACCAAACAGCAACAGCAAAAGTCAGATTGTTGTAAGGATAATGTCAACCTCTTGAAAATGGAAAGCGATCAGTTGAATGCATCATCATTTGATTTTAACCTGAACATTCAGACGACGCCATCTCTCCCCGCATATACGGATATAATTCCATTCCGCTTTTCTCAACAGCTCTTTTCCGCAGGGGTTGACGTACCTCCTGTCATACCAGGCATACCCATTTTCCTCAATTACTGTAGTTTCCGGATTTGATACCCCGCACACCAACTGTATAGCCTGAAGTTTTTCGGGTCTGAGGTGTTTTATCTCTTGTCTTATTCTTTTTTTCATTTTATCCATACTATGGTACATCGAATTATATCGTGGTCGTTGCGCAATCGCTTCACGGTGTTGACTATCGCTTCCGTCTTTTTTATATGGGGGATAATCAATGTCCGAAAGAACCCGGTGGATGCTATCCCTGATCTCTCGGAAAACCAGGTCATTGTTTTCACCGAATGGATGGGGCGCGCCCCCCAGTTGATTGAAGACCAGATCACCTATCCCCTGGTCACCAATCTGCAGGGACTACCCGGAATCCAATATGTAAGGGGTACCTCCATGTTCGGCATGAGTTTTATCTATGTCATTTTTGAAGATGATATAGATATATATTGGGCGCGGTCGCGGGTTTTGGAGCGTCTGAGCACCGTTTCACAAGGCCTTCCGCCGGGCGTTACGCCTCAGTTAGGCCCGGACGGTACGGGCGTTGGTCATGTGCTCTGGTACACCCTGGATGCGCCCGGTATGGACCTGGGTGAGTTGAGAGCTATCCAGGACTGGTATGTAAAATTCGCCCTACAGAATGTTGGCGGGGTAAGTGAAATTGCTTCATTTGGTGGTTTTCAAAAACAGTATGCCATCACTATAAATCCTGACAAACTATTATACTACAAAGTCTCCGTCAACGATGTCATTAATGCCATCCGCAGTAACAACAATGAAGGAGGAGGACGTAAACTGGAGATGAGTGATATCGGTTATATCATCAAAACCTCCGGTTATCTGCAATCCCGTCAGGAAATTGAACAAATCGCTGTTAAGAACACACAAGGGATAGCGATCAAAGTAAACGACATCGCCACCGTGCAGATGACGGGTGAGCCGAGGCTGGGCATATTCGACCAGGATGGAGAAGGAGAAAAAGTCGGCGGAATCGTCGTGATGCGCTACAAAGAAAATGCGGCTGCGGTTATTCAGGGTGTGAAAGCAAAAATGAAGGAAGTGGCGAAAGGACTGCCGCAGGGAGTAAAATTTGATATCATATATGACAGAGGTGAACTGATTAAAGAAACCATCAGCTCGGTAAGAACAACACTGATTGAGGAAATGATCGTCGTTTCTTTGATCGTCATTATTTTTCTCTTCCATTGGCGCAGTGCGTTGAGCATTCTTATTCAGATTCCTGTTACCATCGCCATTAGTTTCATCCTGCTCAATGCGTTTCACATTTCCTCCAACATCATGTCACTGACCGGTATAGCGCTGGCGATAGGGGTTATCGTGGACAATGGAATCATAATGAGTGAAAACGCCTATAAGCACTTGTCCGAGAAATATCATCAATGGTTAAAAGAACAGACCGTTCATAAATAACAGATATGCGTTTATTCAAGAAAAATAGAAAAAAGACAAATTGGATTAGCGAGGAGGAAAGGATAAAAGTCATCGAACAATCGGGCAAACAGGTTTCGCGTGGCGTATTTTTCTCTACGGTGATTATCATAACCTCTTTTCTGCCCGTGTTCTTACTTACCGGACAGGAAGGTAAATATTTCCACCCGGTGGCATTCACCAAAACTTTTATACTCATCGTAGATGCAGTATTGGTTTTGACGCTTGCTCCGGTACTGATTTCTTTTTTCATGAAAGGAAAATTCAAACCGGACAACGCCAATCCGATTAACCGCGGATTGGAAAAGCTTTATACTCCCATTATTCAATGGGTGCTAAAATGGCGAAAGACTACGCTGGCTATCAACATTCTTGCTTTACTCGCCAGCATCCCCTTATTAATGAATCTGGGTAAAGAATTTATGCCTCCTTTAGATGAACAAAGCATACTGTTCATGCCGGTAACATTACCGGATATTTCCAATGGCGAGATCAAACGGATTTTACAGGTACAGGATAAGATTATCAAATCAGTACCCGAAGTGGATAAGGTACTGGGGAAAGCAGGCAGAGCCAATACGGCCACAGATAATGCCCCCTTAAGCATGATCGAAACCATCATCATGCTTAAGCCTAAAAAAGAATGGCGAAAAGGTATTACCAAAGAAGATTTGATTCATGAGTTGGACAGAAAGTTGCAAATACCCGGCGTAGTGAATGGCTGGACACAGCCCATCATCAACCGGATTAATATGCTATCAACCGGTATCCGGACTGATGTGGGTATTAAAGTATTCGGACAAAATCTGGACAGTATCGCCTCGGTATCAGACCGAATCAAGACAGCTCTGGAAGGGATACCGGGTGTAAACGACTTATTTGTTGAGCCTATAGTAGGCGGTAAATACCTGAGCATCCACGTTAGAAGAGATGACCTCAGCCGATACGGACTTTCGGTGGATGATGTAAACATGGTAGTTGAATCGTCCATCGGTGGAGCTGCGATTGGAAACACCATTGAAGGAAGACAGCGCTTTTCTATCAGCGTGAGATTGGCGCAGGAATACCGGAATAGTATTGACCGGATTAAACGCATCCCGCTACAGTCTCCCGTATTCGGACAGGTACCACTTTCGTCCGTTGCAGACGTGGTCTTTGAAGACGGTCCACCCATGATCAATTCAGAGAACGCTTTATTGCGTGGCGCTGTATTATTCAACGTACGAGACCGCGACCTCGGAAGCACGGTAGACGATGCTATTAACCGAATTAATCAAACAAGAGGTTTACTACCCGAAGGATACTTCCTGGAGTGGAGCGGACAATATGAACACCTTATCAGAGGACAACAAACACTACTCTGGATTCTTCCTGTTGTATTGATTATTATCTTCTTCTCTTTATACATGGCCTTCAAATCCATCAGAGAAGCCTTCTTAAGTCTGATTACCGTTCCTTTTGCCTTAATAGGCGGCGCCTATATTATTTATTTCTGGGGAGTTAACTTATCGGTGGCAGTAGCGGTAGGTTTCATCGCCCTGTTTGGTATAGCAGTTGAAACGGGAATCGTAATGGTTATTTATCTGAATGATGCGATAATTCAACTGGTGAATAAAAAAGGCAATTCACGCGATACCATTACGCGGGAAGAACTAAAACAGTATGTAATTCAGGGAGCTGCGAAAAGATTAAGACCTAAAATCATGACGGTTTGTGTTTCCCTTTTCGGATTGATCCCTGTGCTTTGGTCAACAGGCGTGGGGACGGATGTGATGAAGCCGATTGTGCTGCCGATGATTGGCGGCGTGTTTACTTCAGCCATTCACATTTTATTGGTCACACCATTAATTTTTCTGATGACAAAAGAATACGAATTGAAAAAATTTGGAAAACTGGAGGTATATCATGCGCATCATTAACATCTTCCTGTTTATATTACTGACACCTCATCTGGTCAAATCTCAGGAGGAGCCGCTTTCGCTGGAGAGTATATTGCAGCGTATAGAAAACAATAACCTGCTGCTTCAAACCTACGGGCTAAAAGCAGAGGCCTATCAACAAAGCGCAGAAGCAGCTACCGGATGGATGGCGCCGATGGTAGGAGCAGGCACTTATATGACCCCATATCCGTTTCAAAAACTTATGGATGGCAGGGATAAGGGTTCCTGGATGATCAGCGCTGAACAGGAAATTCCCAATAGGAAAATACAACAATCCAGGAAAGATTATATCGCTTCCAAAGGCAAAGCAGAGTTAGCCACCCGGCGCATCACCTGGAATAATCTCAGGACAACCGCGAAGAGGGCCTATCACAACTGGCTCATTTCAAGCCAGCGGATAGCTGTCCTTATGGAGGACATGGACATCATGGATATGATGAAAAAAATAGAAGAGGTAAGGTATCCCTACAATCAGTCACTGTTGGGAAACATCTATAAAATTGATGCCCTGATAGAAAAAAATAAAAACCAGATCGACATGGAGCAGGGCGTCATTGAACAATCCCGGGCCCTGTTGAATGGGTTGATGAATCAACCCGGCAATCAGTTCTTTACCATTGATACTCACTATATCCCTCAACTCCATTTACTCATTCCGGACACCAACCTTCTGGCACAAAACAGAGGCGACATCCGGAGAATAGATGAAGATATACGGAGCATGCAATTAGGTATTGCATCCCTTCAGTCGGAGAGAAAACCAGGCTTTAAAGTAAAATTTGACCACATGTCGGGATTCAGCAGCATGATGCCGCATACCTACTCCGTGATGGGTATGATTAGCATTCCGATCGTCCCCTGGACATCCAAAATGTATAAATCCGAAACCCGCGCCATGGAATCCAATATCAAATCATTGGAAATAGAAAAAACAGCTATGCTGCAGGAAGCACAGGGTATGTTGTTCGGAATGCAATTCGAAATTCGATCCATGCAAAAGAAGATAGACCGGCTGGAAAATAAAGTGATACCCGCAATGCAACAATCACTGGATGCCTACTTCTTAAACTATCAGGAAAACAAGCTTTCTATCAATGTAGTGATAGATTCGTGGGAAGACCTGAATCGTCAAAAAATGGAGCTCCTGGATGATAAACTCAAACTATATCAAATGATAGCCGACTATGAAAAGGAATGGTACAAATAAATTAATTTTTGGCTTACTGCTGAGCCTGTTCATAGCTTCCTGTCAGCCGGGAGGAGGCAATCATGGTGCAAACCATCATGAAGCAGAGCACACCGGCAGATTATATACCTGCCCCATGCATCCGGACATCGTGAAGAATCAACCCGGAACATGCCCCATCTGTGGCATGACCCTGGTACCGCAGCACGTACCCGGAACTGAAACCAGCATTGACAGCTCGCTTCAACATTTGCTTAAACCCGTTAATGAACAGGTTGTTTCCGATATTGCTACTATACGGGTTATCACAGGCATGCAGATTACCTCAGTACCCGTACAGGGAATCATCAACTATGACCTTCGAAACAAAAGAAGCATCAGCAGCAGAGTAAGCGGACGAATCGAAAAATTATATATCCGGTATAATTACCAGCCCGTAAAGAAAGGTCAGCTCATTATGGAGGTGTATTCCGCCGACCTGGCAGCAGCACAACGTGAGCTATTGTTTTTGTCCAAACAACAAAACAATTACGGACTCCTTACAAAAGCTAAAGAAAGATTAATGCTGTTAGGATTAACTGAAAAAAATATCCGGAGTGTTATCGAATCGGGTGAAATCATGTATCGCATACCTGTGTACAGTTCATCCGATGGACTGATTATCGAAACTGCTTCAGTTTATGACAACGATAATACACCATCTCCGGCTGGTATGCTAAATCAGAATGATATGACAGGAATGGCTACACCTCAATTGAAAACCAATAAAATCAACACGGATAATTCAAATAATCCCATCATGCTTCGGGAAGGGCAATACGTTAATGCAGGCAACAGTATGTTTACCGTAATAGATAACCGGCAGCTGATCGCCGAGTTTTACTTCACTCCCGATATTGCTTCCCACATACACGAAAAGCAATCTATCCTTTTCAACACGGTGGACAATCCGGGTAAAATGTACAACGGTAGTATAGGGCTGGTGCAACCGGTATTCAACAACGAAGTGCCATTCTCCATAGCAAGGGCTTATCTCCCACACACTGATCTCGCTCCGGGGCAACTCATTACAGGAAATATTCCCCTGGTCAGCACGGGAAAATGGATTCCTCAACAGGCGATTTATCATACGGGCAATCAGGCTATTGTGTTTAAGAAAGAGAATAATGTATTTGTACCCAAATACGTGAAAACCGGTACTACTTCAGGTAACATGACGGAAGTGCTTGATTCAATAGACAACTGGATTCTTGCAACCAACGCAGCTTATCTGGTGGACAGCGAAAGCTACATCAAAGCTGCAAAAAACAATTCGAACTAATATGAAAAATATTTTAGTCACAGCGTTTTTTTTCTTGAGCATCTTTAGTGCCGGATGCAGGAACGGAGATGAACATGAACAACATGTGCAGGCCGCAGTTACCTACACCTGCCCCATGCATCCTCAGATTGTACAAGATCATCCCGGTAGTTGTCCCATATGCGGTATGGATCTGGTGCCGGTAGATAAATCGCAGGACGCTGATTTTCTTACGCTGGGTGAAAGTCAAATAGCACTTGCCAACATTACTTTTTCCCACATAGACAGTCTATCCTTATCTGACGTAACAAGACTGAACGGCAAACTTGTCGTAAATCCCAACCATACCACATTTATCTCTTCCCGGATAGCGGGTCGTATAGACAGGCTGATGATACGGGAAACGGGCGTTGCGGTAGTAAAAGGACAGCCCCTGTTCAGCATTTACTCCGAAGAATTAGCGGCCTTGCAGCAGGAGTTTTTAGTGGCTACCGCTCAGGAAAAAGCATTTCCGACAAACCAGCAATTTAAAGAAATAGCCAAAGGCGCCCGGCAGAAACTGCTGCTGTACGGACAAACAGAAGCACAACTGAACCAACTCGTTCAAAATAATAAAGTGAACGCGCTTACCACTTATCAAGCACCCCGCAATGGCGTGATATCCGCGCTTTCTGTCGTGGAAGGTCAATATGTAAGTGAAGGGGGAGACATCATGCAATTGGAAGACTATAGCTCACTCTGGGTGCAGGCTGAGATCTATCCTTCAGAAATACACCGTGTAAAACCAGGACAGCAGGTACAGGTAGTTGTCTCCGGTTACGAAAACAATCCGCAACCAATGACCATCGGACTCATTGAACCCTCTCTGGAAAACGGGAGTCAGGTTATGAAAATCAGAGGACAGATTCTTAATCCGAATCGGCAATGGCAGGCAGGTCAGAATGCGGTGATACTACTAACAGCAAGTCGTGAAAAAAGAAAAGAAATCACTTTACCCGTTGACGCCGTAATAAGAGACAGCAGGGGTGCGTTGGTATGGATAGTAACAGACAGCAACCATTTCACGCCGAGAATGGTAGAGACGGGAGAAGAAACACCCGACCAGGTAGTCATCCGGAACGGGCTGACGGGTGATGAAAAGGTAGTACGCAGCGGCGCCTATTTGTTATATAGTGAGTACATCCTGAAAAAAGGAATCAATCCTCTGCATCATCATTAAAATAAACGTATCAGCTATGACCAGAAATATTCTTCATTTAATCATACTCAGCATTTTCATTTCCTGTACAGCACCCAAGGAAGAAAAACATGATACGGAGGATATAGAAATACCAGTGACCCCAACTCCTCCGAAAGCGGAAACAAAAAATATTGCTTTGAATGCATTGCTCGGCCAGTATTATCAAATAGCAGAAGCATTGACTTCGGGCGATGTCAATCAGGTAAGAATTATTGCCAATGCCATCGCCGCAGGCGCTGAAAAAGCCGGTGAAAGAAATATCATCGAAGCAGCAAAAGAAATAGTCGGCTCCAATCAATTGGAAACTGAAAGGAAGTCCTTTCAAAAACTGAGTAACGCTTTTATTAGCATGGTTAAAAAGGAGGGTTTAGAGAACGGTAACCTGTATGTTGCCTACTGTCCGATGGCATTCAACAATCAGGGAGCTTCCTGGATTACTACGGTAAAAGCAATAAAAAATCCTTATTTTGGAGAAAGTATGCTCACTTGCGGAAGTATTAAAGAAACGATTCAGTAGGGAAGAGTTACTTGCAAAGTTTTTGTATTTGAACTAAACCATAACAAAAATACTCTGAAATGAGAAGTATCCTGCCTGGCCTGCTGCTCTTCACAACGGCGGTTTTTATTTTTGATTCTACATCCGCATTAGCATTAAAAAACGATGGGTTCAACGGGCAGGCTAAATCCTGCCATAAATCCAATCCGGCAGATACCAGTAAACGCCGGGCCTTGTTAGCAGAAATCCTGAATCTTCTCGATAATGATTTGACTCATAACGGGCCGGTTTCGTATAGAGACCAAACATTCAAAGACTGGCTTAACCGAACCGGCGAACTCCCTCCCGATTTTGACAAGATGCCTTCAATACCTTATCTGCCTGACCCGCTTGTATCAGACGAAGGAGGCAGGAATATACCGGTAACCAATGAGCAGCAATGGAACGAGAAAAGAGCGTGGATGAAAGAAGCGCTTCAATATTATATTACCGGTACTTTCCCGGCAGCACCTCAAAATCTGCAATCTAAAATCATAAGCGAAAAGAAAGTCGGAGAGGTTACTATCCGGCAGGTAGAACTCTCCTTCGGTCCCGGCAATAAGGCTAAAATTGTAGCAGAACTAATGATCCCTCCCGGTGAAGGTCCTTTCCCGGTTTTTATGACCCAGTGGAACCATTTCAATTGGGCGATGATTGCCGTCAGGCGTGGATATATTGGTTGCCGGTACTCCGGAGCCGATGCTAAAGATGATACCGAAAACTACGGCGAAATCTGGAATGGCGAATATGATTTTACCCGCCTGATGAGACGAGCATTCGGCGCTTCACGCGTGATAGATTATTTGTTCACATTACCCGTCGTTAATCAGAAACAGATTGGTATTACCGGGCATTCCAGGAACGGCAAGCAATCTTTATGGGCTGCCGCTTTTGATGAGAGAATTGCCGCCATCATCACCAGTAGCGGAGGTTCGGGAGCTGAAGTACCCTGGAGATATTCGCGTCATAAATACGGTTGTGAAGATATAGGACTATTATCTGCTGCGCAACCCGCATGGTTACATCCCCGGTTGAGATTCTTCATCGGAAGAGAGAATAAATTACCGGTAGATCAAAACTTGTTTATGGCTTTGGTGGCGCCAAGGGGACTTATGTTGAGTTCTTCCATCCGGGAAAGTGACGGCAATCCCTGGGGAATAGAGATGGCTTATGAAAACGCAAAAAAGGTATATGAGTTTTTGGGTAACTCCAATCACTTGGCTGTAAGGCTTCGAGATGGCCGGCATGGATTAAGTTCGAGAGATATTGAAGATTATGTTGATTTCTTTGACTATTGTTTTGGCCGAAGTTCACGAAAACCCGAAAACAGGCTCTTCTATCAATATTCCTTCGAAAAGTGGAAGCAACTGAGTAAGGAAAATGTCAATCCTTTAAATTATCCGGTCGCGATAGCAGGTCATCTATTGAAGGATGATAAAGGAAAGGATATTCGCAGCACGCAAGACTGGGAAAAAAAACGCAATAAAATACAACAGCAGATTTCCTGGCTGCTGGGAGATACGCCTCCCGGTATAACGAACAACGGTCCGCTTAATTTTCAGATAGCCGGTGAAAGCAACGGAGAAGATAACTTCGGAAATATGATTCCCCGTCCCGGACCTTCCGCAGAAATGGGCAGGCTACCGATAGCGCCAGGTGCTCCTATCCCGGGGTTTGGAGAAGGTCTTTATGGTTATCTTTATTATCCAAAAACTCAGGAAGAAAAAATAAAACAGGGCACGGTTCAATTACCCGCTATTATTTTTCTTCACCAATACGATTATTCACAAGGCTTCTTTGATAATCAGGGATTTGACCATAGTAAATTACCGTTTCTGAAAAAACTCACCGCTATGGGCTATGCGGTATTCCTATACGACATGATAGGATTCGGCAACCGGATTGAAGAAGGAACCGATTTCTACAGTCGTTATCCGCACTGGTCAAAAATGGGAAAGATGGTCACCGACCTCAGAAGTGCCGTAGATGCTCTCAGTCATCTGAATTTTATTGATAGTTCGAAAATCAGCGTTATGGGATATTCTCTCGGTGGCACTATAGGATTATACGGTGCTGCCTTAGACAAGCGGGTTTCTCAGGTGATTTCTGTGAGCGGGTTTACGCCCATGCGAACGGATACGCCGGACAAGGGTACGGAAGGAACAAGGGCCTATTCTCATCTTCACGGACTGCTTCCCAGGCTCGGCTTTTTTGCAGGTAACGAAAACCGTATTCCGGTTGATTATGATGAAATATTAGCGGCTATTGCTCCCCGGCGGGTATTGATTATTGCCCCGGCAATGGATGAGGATGCAGATGCGGATGATACAAGAAACTGCGTGAAAGATGCAGAAAAAATCTATAATCTATACGGTAAAAAACAGCATCTTCAATTATACTCTCCCCGGGATTATAATAGATTTTCCTTCTCAATGCAGGATAGAGTGATAGAGTGGTTGCAAGAAAAACCTTAACTGAATATCCATTGAAGCCTGGTTGTGCAGTTATCAGCAAAACCAGGCTTCAAACAAAAAATCCCGAAAAGCATTTCTTTCGGGATTTTAAAAGTTTTAATCACAACACGCATTATCCTAAGGCTACTCTCTTAAACTCTATCACCTTCAGATCCTTGTCCACCCCCGTCAAATAATCACCCACCGTTTTACTGTTGTCTTTTACAAAAGCCTGTGCAGTGAGCGTATTTTCTTTAAAGAACGCATTTAATTTACCCTCGGCTATCTTTTCAATCATAGCATCCGGCTTACCCGCCATCTTTGGATCATTCTTTATCTGATCGGTTACGATGGCTTTTTCACGTGATACAATATCTGCCGGTACGGAGTTTGGATCCACTGCCACCGGATTCATGGCAGCCACCTGCATGGCCACGTCTTTACCGGTATCTGATGCCTCTTTATTCAAACCCACGAGTACGCCGAGACGGTTAGCTCCATGAATGTAGGATGCTACATAAGGGGCTTCAAGGCGTTCAAATTTGCTGATTCCTATCTTTTCACCAATACTGGCCAGCTTATCATTCACCAGGTCGGCCACCTTAGCGCCGTTGATGGTTACGCTGTTCAATTCTTCTGCTGTCTTAACATTATTCTTTATCGCAGCATCGGCAATGCTTTGAGCGAATGCGATAAAATCGGCATTTTTACTCACAAAGTCCGTTTCGCAACTGATACAAATGGCAATTCCTGTCTTATTATCAGCAGAGGTTTGAGCAATCACTACCCCTTCTTTAGCCTCTCTATCGCCGCGCAGGGCAGCTACTTTAGCGCCTTTCTTTCTCAGCCAGTCCACCGCGTCATCGAAATTTCCATTGGTTTCCATTAACGCCTTACGACAATCCATCATCCCCGCTCCGGTCATCTGGCGCAACTTATTTATATCCGCCGCTGTAATTGTTGCTGTTGACATATCAAACAATAATTTAACTATTAATAAAAATAAAAAAACACTTATCTCGCTGAACCGCCAGGTCTCCTTCCGGGACCGCCGGTCGTACGTCTTCTCGTTCCGCCCGTAGCGCCTCCTCTGCGTCCGGCAGGTCTCCCTGATCCTTCAGTGTCCGCACCGGCTTCATCTAAGTCGAGCCTGTGTGATTTTTCAGTTACTTCTTCCTCTGCTTCT
>JACFNM010000596.1 GCA_019454915.1 Chitinophagaceae bacterium | reverse complement strand
CTTAAACCAGGTGTTCTCAAAAACAGATAAACTCCTTGGACGATTCAGGTGAGTCCAGCCCGTATAAGAACCAGCATATTTATAAATCGGATTAACGACGCGGTCATTTATCTTCCCGTCATCCACATTAAATCCTTCCATAATTACGCCCACATTTGCGGTAGAACCATCGGGGAAAGTGTAGGGCAGTCCACCGCCATTTCTTTCTACAACGGTTTCAGGAGAAATACCACTTCCCATAGCAGTTGAATGGTCAAAAGAATAGATATCACCGCCTACCTTGAAATCAATCAATCCGTATAAGCTGAAATTTTTATACCTAAATGTATTGCCTAATCCACCGGTTAGTTTGGGCGCAGCATTCCCGATAGGTACGGGCTCATTCGTCACTTTATATAAGGTACCATATACATTACCATCCTGGTCTTTCACATTATACAATAGCTTCTGACCCTTATCATCTCTCTCAAAATCGGTTCCATAAATCGTACCATAAGAATCTCCCGGCGTAACCCTCATGAAGACGCCAAGATTACCAAACACATCGGCTATGCGACGCTCGCGGATACCCGGCGCCAGTGAAACCACTTTGTTTTCGTTCTTGGCGCCGTTTAATGAAAGGCTCCAACTAAAATTCCGATTCTGAATAACCGATGCATTCAGAATAAACTCGATCCCTTTATTCGTCAGTTCACCGGAGTTAAAGGTAACGCCTGTTGCTCCGGAGGAAGGCGCAATATCTGCTGCCAGGATTTGATCAATAGACCGGATACTATAGTAGGTGAAGTCAAGGTTAATTCTATCGCGTAAGAAACCAAGACTCGCTCCCACCTCAATTGAATTGGAGGTTTGGAATCCTAATTCTTCCGGACTTAGCGTAGCGGGCAGTGAGTTGGTAGGTTGTCCTCCGAATGAACCTACATCATACGTGAATCCCAACAGGTAAGGCGCATAAGCATTTGCACTTTTACCGTAAGCGAATCTCAACTTTCCATAAGAAAAGATATCTCTGGAGTCGCGCAATCCAAATGCGTCACTAAATACAAAACCCAAACTGGCAGAAGGATAGAAAGTGGAATTTTTAGTAGGACTCAATGTAGAATTAACGTCATTCCTTCCCGTCAAATCAAGGAACAGATAATTATTATAGCTCAGATTCAACATGCCCAATACGGACTGCGATCTGGTTTCATATCTTCTTTCCGTTACCGCGTACTTATTTTTGTCTGTTCTGTCGGCATCAACAATATTGTGTAAGGAGTAAACATCAGGTACGATAAATTTCCCGCCGTTTTTACCCCATACACCCTGAGAACTATTCGAATAAGCATTAACCATCCCTGAAACGCTGGCATTAAATCCGTTAAAAAAGAGGTTATCCTTATGAGCGGTAACCATCAGGTCGGTATTCATTATCTTATTCTTATCCAAATCCTTCTGATAATAACCTCCGCTTACCCGGTCGGCATTCGTAGTGGTATTGATGGTTTCAAACTTTGAAGAGACCAAGTCTGTAGAAGTTCTTACAAAAGCATTTAACCACGGAGTGATTTCAGCATTCAACTTAATGGTTGCGATCAATTCATCCCTGTTCAGATTGCTGTTGTTTTCATAAAAATACCAGTACAGATCTTTACCGTATTCCTGCTGGGGATAAGGAGACCCAAAGTCACGCTTTGACCCGTCATCATTTTTGTAATACAGGTG
>JACFNM010000595.1 GCA_019454915.1 Chitinophagaceae bacterium | reverse complement strand
CAAAAATCTTAAAAGTGGAAACCATCTGCTTGAAGTATCATCCGTTGGATACAAAAGTCATGATGAAAAGGTTAATATCCCTGCTACATCTGACATTGATATCTATCTCGAAAAACTCGATTTAATGTTGCAGCCTATTGAGATAAGAGGCGTCAGGGCTGGAGATAAAGCCCCCTTTACCAAAACCAACCTCTCGAAGCGGGAAATAGAAAAGGTAAATATGGGGCAGGACCTTCCATTTGTTCTCAACCAGCTGCCTTCCGTAATAGTCAACTCAGACGCCGGAAATGGTGTAGGCTACACAGGAATCAGGATAAGAGGCACCGACGCCACCCGGATTAACGTCACCTTAAATGGTATACCCTATAATGATGCAGAATCACAGGGGACGTTCTTCGTTGATCTACCCGATTTTGTTTCTTCTGTCAATAGTATCCAGGTTCAACGCGGAGCAGGCACCAGCAGCAACGGTTCCGGTGCATTTGGCGCCACGATAAATATGTCAACAAACGACTTTATTGAGAAGGCTTACGGCGAAAGTAACAACGTCTTTGGCTCTTTCAATACCTGGAAGAATACCTTAAAAGCAGGCACAGGACTCCTTAATGAAAAGTTTACGGTGGATGCCCGCCTCTCTTCTGTTACGAGCAACGGCTATATTGACCGGGCCAGCAGTAAGTTAAAATCATTTTACCTCTCGGGCGCATTCTTTTCTGATAACAGTTCTTTGCGTCTGAACATTTTTTCGGGGACGGCTAAAACTTATCAGGCATGGAACGGTGTGTCCGGAGATATACTAAAAACGAACAGAACTTACAATTCGGCGGGAACAGAAAAACCCGGAGAACCCTATGATAATGAGACCGACAATTATCAACAGGACCACTATCAGCTTTTCTACAACCGAAACCTCAATAGTAAATTGAGTTTTAATGTAGCCACTTTCTTAAGTCGCGGTAAGGGATATTATGAACAATATAAAGCTTCCAAAAAATTTACGGACTACGGATTACCCGTGCTTCAAATAGGCGACTCCACCATCTACCGGACCGATCTTATCCGGCAGCTTTGGTTAGATAATCATTATTACGGAAGTATCTTTTCTCTTCAATACAAAAACAAAGGGCTACAATGGTTAACGGGCGGCGGATGGAATCGGTATGACGGCAAACACTACGGAAAAATTATATGGGCGAATTATGAAATTCCTAAAGATTATACATGGTACGATGTGAACGCCTTTAAAACCGATTTCAATATATATTCTAAAATTCAGTATCCGATAAATTCAAGACTATACTTATTCGGAGACATACAATATAGAAATGTACATTACCAGCTTAATGGGTTCCGTGATAATCCCGATTTGTTCGTGGATAACCAATACCACTTCATTAATCCTAAAGCGGGCGTTACCTATAGCGTTGATGGTTGGACGGGGTACTTCTCTTACGCATTGGCGAATAAAGAACCCAATCGGGATGATTTTGAAGCGGGTGCGACACAACAACCCAAACCGGAAACGCTCCATGACTTTGAATTAGGCATTGAGAGGAGAGTATACAACGGTAGTTGGGGAGCCACCCTATATTATATGAACTATCATAATCAATTGGTATTAACGGGGAAAATTAATGATGTAGGCGCCTATGTGCGCACCAATATTCCCAACAGTTACCGGATGGGTATAGAACTCCAGGGAAAATGGC
>JACFNM010000064.1:2671-15648 GCA_019454915.1 Chitinophagaceae bacterium | reverse complement strand
TCGTTCCAGTCGCCATTATAATTAATGGTCAACTCTTCGCCGTGGCGGACTACCCTGACCGTCTTTATCGTAATGGTTTCATCATCGTAGTCCATAAAATATTCGCAGTTGGAACGGTAGGAATGGTTGTATACCGGAACGTATCCTAAAGCCATACAGCACTGATTTTTGTTTTCGCCCCATTCAAAGATATAATCATGCAGGCGGGTTTGATCCAGCAGATCCCTTTCTGCGCTGCTCATTACAATAACGGGTGATATTTCTATAATGATTCCCGCTTCAATTTTTTTGCGGGTAAAAACGCCTCGTCCTTTATCTTTGGCGGAATCAATATAGAGATAGTCGGCAAGCATACCATTGGAGAGAATATATAAAAGAATTGTTGACTATAAAAAAGACGGATGTTCAAAGCTATTCTAATTTTGTAATAACAAAATAAAAATTATGCCTGGTGAAAAGGAAGAGATTCTGTTGCAGGATCAGTTTGAACAAGTGATAGCATCGCAGGATGAAGCGGCTATCCGGGATTTCCTGGATAACCAGAATATTAGTGATGTGGCAGAACTGGTGAGTGATAATGAGGAATATGAAGCGGTTATTATAGCTAATCTTTCCCTGCACAGGGCGGTCAGCACCTTTAAGATTTTAGATGTACCCGAGCAAAAGAGAATTATCAAGTCTCTGTCTCCTCATAAAACGGCCGAATTATTCAATGAATTGCCCGCAGATGACCGTACAGCGTTTCTTGGGGAGATGCCCACGGGCACGGTTAGAGAGCTGATAAAGCTGCTTGACCCCGAAGAAAGGAGGATTACCCTGGCCTTGCTGGGCTATCCGGAAGGATCAGTAGGAAGGCTGATGATGCCGGATTATATAGCTGTGCGGGAAGATTGGACGGTGGAGGAAGTATTACACGAAATCAGAACGGAAGGTAAAAATATTGAAACGATAGATGTGGTGTATGTGATTAAGGAAGACGGAACTTTTGTGGATGATATCCGGATTCGTGAGGTTATTCTCGCAGACCCGAAGACCATTGTTTCGGATATCATTGACCGGCGCTATATTTCCCTGAACGTGCATGATACGCAGGAAGAGGCGAATAATATTTTTAAGATGAATAACCGGGTGGCCTTGCCGGTGGTTGACGACAACAATATTTTGCTTGGCATCGTAACAATTGACGACGTATTGTGGGTAGCGAATGAAGAGTTTACTGAAAATATCCAGAAGATTGGGGGTACGGAAGCCCTGGATGAGCCTTATTTGGAGATGCCGCTGTTTAAACTGTTTCGGAAAAGGGTGGGATGGTTGGTCATTTTATTTTTGGGTGAAATGCTGACCGCAACGGCGATGACGTATTTTGAAGATGAACTCAGTAAGGCGATTGTATTGGCGTTGTTTGTGCCGTTGATTATCTCCAGCGGAGGCAACAGCGGATCGCAGGCGTCCACGCTTATCATACAGGCAATGGCGATGGGAGAAGTATATATAGCCGACTGGTGGCGAGTGATGAGGAGAGAAATTATTTCGGGCATTATGTTGGGCGCAGTATTAGGGCTGATTGGATTTCTGCGTATCGAAGCCTGGTCTTATATTTTCCCGGACGTATATGGTGTTCATTCTTTATTCATCGGGTTTACGGTCGGGTTTTCTTTAATGGGCGTAGTTTTATGGGGTACACTGAGCGGTTCGATGCTTCCTTTGCTACTGAAAAAACTGGGAGCCGATCCGGCAACTTCCTCGGCGCCGTTCGTTGCAACCCTGGTGGACGTCACCGGGCTGGTGATCTACTTCTCCGTAGCCTATGTTTTTCTTCGGGATTTATTGCTCTGATTAAATTTTATCGAGATGAAAAAAAGTGTAATTGCCATTCTTTTTCTTCTGACAGTCAATTTTCTTTTTGCTCAAACACCTGCATCGCTGACCGTGGAGAAAATTATGCAGGATCCAAAATGGATCGGCGACTCTCCTTCTGATCCCCGCTGGAGTGTTGATGGAAAAGTTTTGTATTTTTTATGGAATCCGGACAAAGAGCCGGGAGATTCTTTATATAGTATAACCGGGGCTGACAGAGTACCGCAAAAAGTAACCGTTGAAGGCAGAAAGAAGATAGTTTTTGCAGAGGACGTTGTCTTTAACACGGCAAGAACAGCTTATACGTATCAGAAAAACGGAGATATCTTTATCGGAAGCAGGAAGTCGGGTTCGATGAAACAGATTACAAACACCAGCGAACAGGAATCGGCGCCCCGATTTGCTTTCAATGATTCTAAGGTTGTTTATCTGCGTGAAAATAATTTGTATGCCTGGGATATTCGCAACGGCGAAACGATGCAGCTGACCGATTTTCAGAAAGGAGAGAGCGCTGTCAAAAATGCTGATACTTCGGCAGGAAACGTACAAGAGAAGTGGCTGGAAAAGGAGGAACTAATCTTAATAAATGTGCTCAAAGAAAGAAAAGAAAAACGGGAAGCTGCAGATGCTTATAACAAGGCGCTGAGCACTACACAGAAATTACGCACTATATATACGGGTAACAGTCAGGTTCGAAATGCCGCCCTGAGTAATGACGGGCGGTTTATCAGTTATGTGCTGTTTACTTCCCCCAAAGGAGCAGAAAGTACCATCATCCCCAACTATGTCACGGAGAGTGGTTTTACGGAAGATATACGCGGAAGAACCAAAGTGGGCGCTCCTCTCGGGGTTTACCGGTTATACATCTTTGACAGAGAAAAGGATACCGTACTGGCTTTCCCTTTGGATTCGGTTGAGGGTATCCGTGACCTGCCGGAGTATTTAAAAGATTACCCGGTATTATTGGAGCAGCGAAAAAGAGAGAATGCGGTGAGAGGAGTTTATTTTTCAAAGATTTCATGGTCGCCGAAGGAAAATATTGCGATAGTGGATATGCGTGCAATGGATAATAAAGACCGGTGGTTACTAAAATACAATGCCGTGGAAGGCAGTATTACTTTGTTGGACAGACAACATGACGATGCCTGGATTGGCGGCCCCGGAATATATGAAGCCCGTTCAGGTTGGATAGACGCGGGGAGATTCTGGTTTCAGTCGGAATCGGAAGGTTATGCTCACCTGTATATTGTGGATGTTACTACCGGTAAGAAAACGGCCATGACAAAGGGAAACTTTGAAATACAGGAATGTGTTCTATCAGGCAATAGGCAATATTTTTATATGCTGAGCAATGAAGTTCATCCGGGTGAAAAGCAATGGTATCGTTTGGCAGTGGCCGGTGGAAAGCCTGAGCGGATTACCACGATGACCGGAGCTAATTTGGTGGAAGTGTCGCCCGATGAAAAACAGATCGCCATTTTGTATTCCTATGCCAACAAGCCCTGGGAGCTTTATATACAGGAGAATAAGCCTGGGGGTAAAATCAGCCGGATTACCCACAAAGCAGAGAGTGAGTTATTTGCCTCTTATCCCTGGCGGGATCCGGAACTCATTGATATTACCGCGCGTGATGGCGTGAAAGTGCCTGCAAGATTATACCGCCCTGCCCATCCGCATCCGGCGAAGCCCGCGGTGATTTTTGTACACGGCGCCGGCTATCTTCAAAACGCCCATAAGTGGTGGAGCAGCTATTTCAGAGAATACATGTTTCATAATTTGCTGGCGGACGAAGGATATTATGTGCTGGATATAGATTATCGTGGGAGTGCGGGGTATGGCCGCGACTGGCGTACGGCTATCTACCGGCATATGGGCGGCAAAGACTTAAGGGATCAGGTAGATGGCGCTGCCTATCTCGTTGACTCCCTCGGTGTGGACCCCAGGAGGATAGGCATATACGGAGGTTCTTATGGCGGGTTTATTACCCTCATGGGCTTGTTTACGTCTCCGGGAACCTTTGCTGCCGGAGCAGCCCTGCGACCGGTTACCGACTGGGCACACTATAATCATGGCTATACTTCCAATATTTTAAATACGCCAGGTGAAGATAGTATTGCCTACCGGAGGAGTTCGCCGATCTATTTTGCAGAAGGGCTAAAGGACCAGTTACTTATCTGCCATGGAGTGGTGGATGTTAACGTACATTTTCAGGATGTTGTCCGGCTGAATCAGCGTCTGATCGAATTAGGGAAAAACAACTGGCAGGTGGCTATGTATCCTTTGGAAGATCACGGTTTTGTGGAACCCTCAAGCTGGACCGATGAGTATAAACGCATTCACCAGTTGTTTGAAAGCGTGCTTAAGAGATAGCGATCGATTTGTCAAAGGACGATTAGTGGCTATAGCCTGGATGGCGCCCGGCGAAACCTTGCTTTTACTTTTTTACCCTCCAAAGTCCGGGTTTAACGGTAACATGTTTGCGGATATCCTGATCTCTCCAGAGATAAGCGCCGGCTTAAAATATTTTGTTCGCTATTTCGTTGTACTCTTATAATCAGAGAGTTGGCACAGTTTTTACCGGATGTATAAAATCCTGCCTGGTTCTGCCGGGTTGTTTTACGAATCCGCAGAAACCCTGTCAGCAGATGAATTCGGCATAAATAGCCCTCTTTCTGGTGTAAAACAATCATTAGTTCCTTAATATAAAAAGTATATGTGTGGAATAGTTGCTTATATAGGTCACCGGCAAGCCTATCCCGTTATTCTTAAAGGCTTAAAGCGGTTGGAATACCGAGGATATGACAGTGCGGGGATCGCATTGATAAATCATAGCCTAAAATTGTATAAGAAAAGAGGAAAGGTCGTAAACCTCGAGGAGTCTGTTTTGGGTCAGCAGGTGGATGGCTCCGTGGGAATCGGACATACCCGTTGGGCCACGCATGGAGAACCAAGTGACCGGAATGCGCATCCGCACCGGTCATCGAACGGAAAATTAGCCATGATACATAATGGTATCATTGAAAATTATGCGTTGTTGAAGCAGGAGCTTATCAAAAAAGGCTACCGGTTTCAGAGTGATACGGATCCGGAGGTTCTGCTCTATTTTATTGAAGATATTCAGAAGAAGAACGGGAGTTCGCTCGAAGAAGCGTTGCGCATTGCACTGAAAAGGGTCGTTGGGGCGTATGTGATTGTTTTGGTGGATGAAGATAACCCTGATACATTATTAGCCGCAAGAAAGGGTAGCCCGCTGGTGATCGGGATTGGCAAGGGGGAGCACTTCTTAGCCAGTGATGCATCGCCCATCGTGGAATATACGAGAGAAGTGGTTTATGTAAACGATTATGAAATTGCCATCATAAAGCCGGATGAGCTGGTGCTGAAGAATTTGGGTAATGAACGTCAGACGCCGTATATCCAGCAGTTGGATTTGGAGTTGGCAGCGATTGAGAAGGGAGGATATGATCATTTCATGCTGAAGGAAATATTTGAGCAGCCGCAAACGATTCATGATTGCTTGCGTGGCAGACTCGACATGGCGAACAAGATGATCACGATGCCGGGGATTGAGAAGAATATGGAGTTGATTAAGAATGCCAATCGCATTTTAATCGTTGCCTGCGGCACTTCCTGGCATGCCGGACTGGAGGCTGAATATATTATAGAAGAGCTTTGCCGGATACCGGTTGAGGTGGAGTATGCATCGGAATTCAGGTACCGCAACCCGGTTATTCATCCGGGAGATATGATTATTGCCATCTCCCAGAGCGGGGAGACGGCAGATACGATAGTCGCTATTGAAAAAGCGAAAGAGCAGGGCGCGATAATTCTTGGTGTGGTGAATGTTGTTGGCTCTTCTATTGCCCGTTTGTCTCATGCGGGGGCTTATACGCATGCCGGCCCGGAAATTGGAGTAGCCAGTACGAAAGCATTCACGGCCCAATTAACGGTACTGACGATGATTGCTTTAATGATTGCCAAAGAAAAGGGAACGATTAGCGGAGAGCGTTATCTCCATTTACTCAATCAACTGAATGAGTTGCCGGAAAAAGTGAGCAAGGTGCTGGAAAACGTTGACTTGATTAAGCAGGTTGCCCTTAGGTATGTTGGCGCCTCGGATGCCTTGTTCCTCGGGCGTGGTTATAATTTTCCGATAGCCCTGGAAGGAGCGCTCAAGTTGAAAGAGATTTCTTATATCCACGCCGAAGGTTATCCTGCCGCTGAAATGAAGCATGGTCCCATTGCGCTGGTTGAAGAAACGCTGCCCGTGGTATTTGTGGCTACAAAGGATGCCAGTCACGAAAAGATTGTAAGTAATATACAGGAAATAAAAGCGCGAAAAGGGAAAGTGATAGCGGTGATTACCGAAGGAGACCATATTATACAGGGAATGGCAGATGATGTACTGCCGGTTCCTGAGACTGATGAAATAGTGGCGCCGGTCATTAATACGATTCCTCTTCAGTTACTGGCATATTATATGGGAGTGGATTAAGTCTATGACGTGGATAAACCCCGGAATCTTGCTAAGAGTGTGACGGTAGAATGAGGTTTCTGATGCGTAATGTGCGTTTTTAACAAGTAATCGTTGACCGATTCACTATCCGTACATCCTGACCAGTCATTCGAATTTTAAAAATTGCCTGCCGGCTTTGCTATGCCGGCGAGGCAGATAAATCTTAAATTTCCACATGAATCGGATAAATAAAAAAGCAATAGATGCTCTCGGGTATAATTTCATCGCACCTGAATACCTACCCGCAGGAAAAGATGAATATCATCTGCGGGATCTGCAAAACAGAAGCGGCATCCGGTATCGGGGATTAACGGCCTGGGAAATAGAGGTGCTGGTACGCAATGGCAATACTTCTGATAATTGGAATAAATTGTTGGTGTCCGATGCTTTTGATCCGAACCTCGTGAAAAATTGTAAATTCTTTGGTTTGGTACGCATCGGGAAGCTGGAGGCCTATTATCTCGAATACCATAATCTTCGGATGCCGGTGGGTTTATATAACAGTACGATCATTAGTTGTGACTTTGGAGATAACGTGGTGGTAGATAATGTCAACTATCTCTCTCATTTTATTATCGGCAGCGAGGTGATATTGGTCAATATACATGAGTTAGCGACCACCAATGCCGCCAAATTTGGAAATGGTATTGTCAAAGAGGGAGAGGATGAAGACATACGAATATGGCTGCAAATATGTAATGAAAACGGGGGGAGGAAAGTCATCCCTTTTAACCGGATGTTACCGGGGGATGCCTGGCTGTGGTCTAAATACCGGGATGATGAAGTAATGCTGGAAAAATTCGTGCTGTTTACCCAGAAAGAATATGATACGCGCAGAGGTTATTATGGCAAAATAGGCGACCGGACCATCATCAAGAACACCAGCATGATTAAAGATGTGTGGATTGGTTCCGATGCTTATATAAAAGGAGCTAATAAGTTAAAAAATCTTACCGTTAACTCCTCTGCCGAAGCGCCTTCACAGATAGGCGAGGGGTGTGAGATGGTGAATGGCATCATGGGCTACGGATGCAAAGCTTTTTACGGCGTAAAGGCAGTTCGTTTCATCATGGCATCCCAATCGCAGTTGAAATACGGGGCCCGGTTGCTTAATTCCTATCTTGGTAACAATTCAACCATCTCCTGTTGTGAAGTATTGAACTCCCTTATATTTCCATCACACGAACAGCATCACAATAATTCTTTTTTGTGTGCCGCCGTGGTGATGGGGCAAAGCAATATGGCCGCCGGCGCTACGATTGGTTCCAATCACAACTCCCGCAGCCCCGATGGGGAATTGATTGCGGGACGGGGTTTTTGGCCCGGGTTATGCGTAAGTCTTAAACACAATTCAAAATTTGCTTCTTTCAATATTCTGGCGAAGGGTGATTACCCGTATGAGCTGAACATTCCCTTACCTTTTTCGTTAATCAGTAATGATCTCTCTAAAGATCAATTAGTAGTAATGCCGGCGTACTGGTTTATGTATAACCTGTATGCCATTGCCCGGAATGAATGGAAATACAATGACCGGGATGCCCGCATTGAAAAAGAACAACGGCTTGAATTTGCCGCATTGGCTCCTGATACCGTAAATGAAACGATCAAGGCTTTAACATTACTGGAGCTATATACCGGCAGAGCTTTTCTGACGCGGGAGAATCCCAATAAAGAGATAACGGATGCTATGGCGGTTAAATCCGGTAAGAAACTCCTGGAGTCCGACAAAGAGATAGTTGATGAACTCGAAATCGTAGCGGACGGAATGGAAAACAGCGACCGGAAAACGGTGATCGTAAAAGCCCGGCAGGCCTACTTCATATTCAGGGAATTACTGATCTATTATGGAGCAATTCAGTGTATCCAATGGATTGAAGAGAATGGCTTAAAAAACTTTTCTTCTTTTATCCAATCCATCGCTTTTACCCCGAAAAGAAATGAATGGCTTAATGTGGGCGGACAATTGATTCCTGAAAAAGAAGTGAAAAAGCTCAGGCAGGAAATCCGCTCCGGGAAAATCAAGGGGTGGGATGATGTGCATGCTTTTTATGCGCGGCAGGGGCAGGCTTATGATACGGATAAGTTTGAGCACGCTTTTGCGGTCATGCTGGAGGTATTGGGCATCACAATAAATGAATTTACCGCGGAAATTTTTTCGGATGTGTTAAACCGGTCTTTAAAAACCAAGACCTGGTTAACGGAAGGCATCTACGAGTCCAGGGCGAAGGATTATTGTAATCCGTTTCGCACCATGGTATTTGACACGAAAGAAGAGATGGACCAGGTATGGGGTAAACTGGAAGACAACGGATTTATATCCTTACAACAGGCAGAACTCAAATCCTATAAGAAAAAGGTGAAAGCGTTGTTGTCTGTTATGAAGTGATTTCGTAGCGTGAGGTTTTACCGGTATCAAAAAGGAGGTTATGCCGGCCCGATTGTTTTTTGCATCACATAATCGTTCATATAATAACCGTTGCCGATATCGTTGTCCTCGGAACGTACAATGCGAAATCCCTCGCGGGTATAAAAATCAATCGCCTTATTCCGGCGATTCACATTCAATTCTAAGATGGTTTCCCGCGTAGGTGCAATATTACGGATAACATGTTGCAACAATTGCCTGCCAATGCCTTTACCGTGCTGGGACGGTACCAGGTAGATTTTGTGCAGGCGATACAGGTTGCTGTCAGTAATCCACGACCAGGAAGCATAACCAACGGGGGTATCATCGTTGAATGCCAGAATAAAATGATGAAGCAACCGGTTCATTTGATCGAGGAGTGAAGATTCGCTGTACATCCGGTTCAGCATATAATCCATTTGTTCCTTAGAAAGGATGGAACCGTAAACCAACGGCCAGATAGTATGGCTTAATTGACGTATTAGGGGAATATCGCTTGTCGTTCCTTCTTTAAAGTGAACCATACCGCATGAAAATTTGTTGGCCAAAAGGAGTAAAAATACGAAAACGTAGCTACAATTATTTTTTGCAAAAGACGTTGTAGAAACTTCCTTTTAAATCGGGTATTTTTGCAAACAACTTTAAAAAGAATAACTATGAAACGATTATTATCATTAGCCGGTCTGGTGTTTTTATTTTCTGTTATGGTAACTACCGTATCGGCTCAGGAAGGTAGTGACTACAAGAATGCAATAGGCGCCCGTTTGGGAGGCGGTTATTATGATGTGCTGTCGGCGTCCTTCAAGACTTTTGTTACAGACCCGGGTGCGATTGAGTTGAATCTTGGTTTTAGACCGTACCTGTATACCGGGGTCCATTGGCTGAACCTGTCCCTTTCCGGCGCTTATCAGCATCATTTTCCCATCGGAAAGATTGAAGGTTTCAGATGGTTTGTCGGGGGAGGATTGTCGGCTTATAATACTTTTTCCAGCGATGACCATTACCGGGGATTTGGCTTGGGTATATTCCCAACAGGCGGGGTAGATTATAAGTTTAGTAATATTCCGCTGAATGTGTCTGCCGATATCCGGCCCACGATTTCCCTGATAGAGCCCTATGATTATTACAGCGGCTTCTATTTTGGTAACGGCGGAATATCAGCAAGATATACGTTTTAAGCTGCTTTAATATTTTAGTAATACCGTGATGCCTGCTATGTGTCGGATCACGGTATTTTTATGGTCGGCAACGAATTAATGCCGCTGCCAGGGATAGGGTGATCATAATTTCTGCTATTTTTTTCATAAGAATTACCATTGCTTAACTGTTAAGATGTAACTAATATTGAACCTTGAAGTAGACCTTAATTTGACACGGTATTTTGACTCTAACCGATAATTGTTGATTGCTTATTTTGTCATTATGGCTGATAAAAATTACCAAAATGATGCTGCTTGCTGGAAGCAACTAAGAGAAGGAAATACAAGTGCCTTAGAGTATTTGTATGATACCTATATTGATCGTTTGTTTCATGCGGCGCTGAAGATGACTGACAACAGGGAACTGGCAAAGGACGCCCTGCAGGAAATCTTCATAGAAATCTGGCATTACCGGGCAAGCATCGGAAATGTCAATCATTCTTATAGTTATCTTTTAAAAGTACTGAAGAGTATTATTTTGAAGAAAGTGAAGCGCAAAGGCTTCACAAATGAATTATACATCAACGAGCAGGCGCCGGACGAGACGCAGAATATCGAAGAGCTTATTATGTCGTCTGAGCGGTTGACCGAGCAGAAAAGTCGCTTAAATATGGCGCTGGCGCAGTTGACGGCCAGGCAGAAACAGGTAGTTCGCCTGAGATTTTTCGAAGGATTGACTTATGAGCAGATAGCCGTTAAGCTGAGCATGAACTATCAGTCAGTTAACAACCTGGCCTTCCGGGCCATGCTGAATCTTCGCAAACAGTTGCGTTGAAATTCCTGATATCTGCAGGTTATATTGATTACTCCTTACCATCTATTTCGTAGGTTGTCGGTTCCCTGTGGATTCCCTCGTGTAATCCTGTAGTGACGTGTTTTTTTGCAAAAGCAAACTTTCTGTCGAAAAAATAATTAACATTTGTTAGTTTTGAGAGTATCAATTTCTGATACGATACTCTATGAAAAATGAGGTAGTAGGCGGACAAAGGTTTTCAGGAAATAAAATAAAATAAAGTTTTGCACACAATTTTTTTAACAAATGATAGTTCTAATAGTTTAAGTTATTAATAATCAAGTAAATGAATCTGTAATCAAACCCGATTTTTCATTTTAACCAATTGCTCATGAAAAAAAAGTTGAATGATCTTATTATTTTGATCCTGATCGCACCATTATTACTGGTGTCGTGTGACAAGGATTCTGTAACGAAATTAGTTGACCCGACAATTGCCAAACAGGAGATGCTCACGGGTACATGGAAGCAAACCGACATTGTATTGGGCTATTCTATTCCCTTTGCAGGTCAACAGTTGCCCGTAGGATTCAGTCTTCATAACCTGGTAGGGTACCTGCCGCTTACAGGACCTAAAATTACGGACACAAAAGACAATGTTTTTGTCTTTAACAGTGACGGTACATTTAACATTACAGGTAGTACGGATTTTATTTTACCGAACACCGGTAATTCCGGAAAATGGAACCTGCAGGCTTACGGATCTGCATTGCACTTGATCTCTTCTGATCAAAAAGATATACCAATCTGGATTGACAACATGACGTCCACCGATCTGAAATTAGGATCGCTGGGATTTACCGTTAATGTTTATGAAGCCGATCCCCCAAAAGGGGCTAACATTCCTGTGTTTCTCATTTTTGAAAAGCAGTAATGTAAATTTCAGTGTTATCGTTTATTTAATGCATTTTATTAGAAAATCAATCGAATTATAATGAAAAGTTTTCGTTTTTTCATCCGTTTGGCCTTTTTATTTGTACCGTTGGTACAGGTAGGCTTGCTATTTGCCCGGAGTGGACCGCTTTTACTAGACGGAGAGTATTCAGGGGTGGATGATCCCGCACACGCTGATTTTGTTGTCAATGGCGCCGTTTCAGATGCAGACGGCCCGCTGGATGGCGTTACCGTTACCGAAAAGGGTACAACCAACGCTACCACTACTGACAGCCAGGGTAATTTCACCTTAACGGTGAATGATGGCAACAGCGTATTGGTGATTACTTCTGTAGGACATGCAACACGTGAGATTAAGGTAAGTGGTCGGCAAAGACTTAATATCGTCCTTGAAAAGGAAAGCCAGCAGTTAGCTGATGTAGTGGTTACAGCATTGGGTATAACACGAGAAAAAAAATCGCTGGGTTATTCCGTGGAGGAAGTGGCCGGAAAGGAAATGGTGAGGGTTCCCCAGGAGAACATTTTAAATGCTTTAAGTGGTAAGGTTGCCGGCGTTACCATTAACCAGACAAGCGGCGCCGGTTCATCTGTGAGTATGGTCATTCGCGGAGCTACTTCTCTGAATAATGATAATCAGCCGTTGATTGTGGTTGACGGGGTTCCGCTGGTAAATTCACTTAACAACATCAGCCAGGTGAACGGGGTAGATAACCGTGTAGATTACGGGAATGCGATATCCGGTATTAATCCGGATGATATTGAAAACATCAGCGTACTGAAAGGTCCAAGTGCCGCAGCGCTGTATGGATCGCGGGCAGGAAATGGTGTGATCTTAATCACCACTAAAAGCGGTACGAAGGCAAGGAAGTTAACGATAAATGCTTACACCAATACGGTGTTTGATAAACCATATCGTTTTCTTAAAGTGCAAACCAAGTTCGGTCCCGGACAGGTTTCAGCCATTCCCGAATCGGTGAGCGGCAACCCGCTTACGAATCCGTTTGGCACTTTGGTGCAGGATTGGGTAAACGGATATTATGGTGCTGAATTAGATAAGGGTTATGAAGAAGTGCAATGGAATAGCCCGCTGGATGAGAACGGCAAGAAGATTAAGACACCTTTAGTGTCTCATCCGGATAACGTTAAAAATTTTGTAGAAACGGGAATCACCAGCATTAACGGTGTATCTGTTGCTAACAGCAATAATATAGCGAGTTACAGGCTCTCCTATTCTAATATGCAGAACAAAGGAATTATACCGAATTCCGATCTTTTCAGAAATACTTTTAACCTTGCTGCCGATATCCGAGCCAA
>JACFNM010000064.1:0-2660 GCA_019454915.1 Chitinophagaceae bacterium | reverse complement strand
GATCTGAGTCGCAATAATTCCAATAACCGTCCTGCGGGTGAAAGAGGAGCTAACCCGTTGCAATGGGCTTATTCCGTGGCGCCCAATACCGATATCCTTGATATGAAGAATTACTGGATGCCGGGTCAGGAAGGGTATTTGCAACGGTCCCAAGATGCAGAACGTATGGCTGCCAGCGGTAAGCCGCCCACCTTTAATAATCCCTATTTCTTAGCTTACGAGATAAACAATGGTTTCGTAAGAGACCGGGTGTTTGGAAACATAAAGGCTGACTGGCAGATTTCCGAAGACTTTTCGTTTATGGCCAGGTATTCGTTAGATAACCTTTCCGAACAGCGTGAAACAAAGTTAGGCAGGAGCTATACGGCGGATCCCTATGGCGGCTACGGATTAATGAATATTAATAATTTTGAAAATAATGCTGACTTTTTACTGACGTACCGGAAGCCTCTTAAAAATTTTACTTTATCTGTATCTGCGGGAGGTAACCATCGCTATCAAAAAGGCAGTAATTCTAACGCTTCTTCCATCAATGGATTAATTACACCGGGCGTTTACTCCCTTTCTAATATAGCAATGGGTAATCTCGTCTCTTCAAGTTACCAGTTTGAAAAAGCAGTGAATAGCGTATATGGACTGCTAAACGTAGGATTCAAAGACTATTTGTTTCTTGATGTTACGGGACGAAACGACTGGTCCAGCACACTTCCTGATGCCGCAGGTTATTTTTATCCTTCTGCATCGCTTAGCGTTCTTCTGAACGATTTATTTGGGATGCCGTCCTATATAAATTTATTAAAATTGAGAGGTGGTGTTGCACAGGTGGGTAACGATACCGATCCTTACCAATTGACAGCCTTATTGCTCAATGCTGGTACTTTCGCAGGGGTGCCTCAGCTTTCAACATCCTCTGTATTGAAGAACCCGCAATTAAAGCCTGAGATTGCAACCTCTTATGAAACGGGGCTAGATCTGAATATGTTTGGAGGGAGGTTACGTTTTGCCGGCACTTATTATGTGGTGGATAATAAGAATCAGATTTTACAATCTTCCATTCCGCCTTCAGGGGGATTTGTTTCGAAGAAAATCAATGCCGGTTTAGTCAGAAGCAAAGGAATAGAACTTACGTTTGGTATCACGCCGATTAAGAACAAAAACTTTGGCTGGGATGTTAATCTGAATTTCACCCGCAACAGAACAAGTTTAGTGGAGCTGGCTGATGAGATACCTTATTTTGTTCTGTGGGACGAAGCTAAAGGTGGTTCGTGGACCTATGTAGGAGACGAGATGGGAGATATATATGATGCCCAGGTAGTAACCGTAACCGACAAAAACAGTAAATATTACGGCTACCCGATACTCGATAATACCGGAAAATGGCAGAGCATTGATGCGGTAAATACCAAAAACAAGGTGGGTAATTATAACCCCCGATTTATTATGGGTGCGCAAACCTCGCTGGTCTATAAGGGATTCAGTTTGAGCATGACGTTTGACTGGCGTAACGGTGGCGATTTTATATCGCAAACATACCGGTATATGGAAGAGGGCGGACTTTCGCAGTTGGCATATGACCGGTTGATCAACCCCGGCACTATGAGTGGAAAAGAGTTAAGGGATTATCTCGTAGCTAACCAGGACGAGTTGATTTTGATGAATGGCAACAGAATGCCGCTGGTAGGAGGACCTACTCCGGAGTACAACAGTTTCCCGTTTGTGTATGGGCCGTATACGGTTCCTTACGGCGGTGTATTTATACCCGGAGTGTATGTAGACCCAAATAATCCGGATATTTATATTGAGAACCTGGGTGAAAATATCGGTCAGGCAGGTGGTACATTGACGCTTCCACTTGCCGGCGCCACTCCATGGTCGTTCACACGTACTGCCACCTTTGATGCTTCTTTTCTCAAACTTAGAGAAGTTTCATTGGGGTATGACCTGCCAAAGAGCCTTACTCAAAAAATGAAGTTACAGGGATTGAATTTCTCAGTATACAGCAGAAACATTATGCTGTGGACAGCAGCTAAAATAAATATTGATCCGGAAAATGCTTTTCAACCACGGATAGGTGATTCACGGGGCGGGATGCAATTTGCACAAGGAATCGAGCGCTATAATGTGTATCCCTGGGTTATTCCTGTAGGATTTAAAATCAATGTAACCTTCTAAAATTTACAGTATGCGATACAATAAAATAGTAGTCATTCTTTCCATTTTCATAGCGCTGACGTCTATGGGCTGTAAAAAGTACCTTATCGATATGAATAAAGATCCTAATGGAATTCAGCCGGAAACGACTAATCCTAACCTGGTATTAACGAAAGTCCTTTCTTCAACCGGAATGACCATTACTAACCTGGGATACGGTGACATAGCCGGTGTGATGCAGCATACCCAGAAAGACGGATGGTCCGGAAGTCATAATAACTATGAATGGGGGTTAAGCAATGATTGGACCGGTTATTATGATATTCTGCGCGACAACAAGTTTGTGTATGAAAGAGCTGAAGCCTTAGGTTATGATTTGCAAAAAGGCGTATCCTTAGTCATGAAGAGCATGGTATTCGGGCTGATCACCGATCTTTTTGGCGACGCACCATACACTGCGGCATTAAATGCTGATAAAGGTGGTGATGAAAACGTTTTCCCTGTTTTTG
>JACFNM010000594.1 GCA_019454915.1 Chitinophagaceae bacterium | reverse complement strand
GGTTCCCGGTGCAGTATGTAATCCGTCCTCAAACGGAGGATTTACACGATTACCGTGGTTATGCGGGTAAGATAATCAGCGGTATTTATAAAACAGGAGAAGTTGTAACGGTATTACCTTCGGGTTTGACCAGCCGCATTAAAGCCATCGAAATCGATGGGGGAAGGCGGGTTCCTGAAGCTTTCGCGCCTCAATCAATCGTACTGCATCTTGAAGATGATCTTGATGTCAGCAGAGGAGACGTAATTGTATTGAGCAGGGATTTGCCGAAGAACGAAAAAGACCTCGAAGCAATGGTATGCTGGATGGACAACAAACCTTTACGAGCAGGGAATAAGTATTTTCTCCAAATGAATAGTTCAAGAGTGCGGGTGATTGTCAAAGATTTGAATTACCGGATGGATGTGAACTCTATGGAAAAGATTGAACAACCGGAGAAAGCAGAATTAAATGATATTGTCAGCGTTTCCATCCGGGCCAGCCAACCGGTTATTTATGATTCGTTTAATGAATTGCGCGTGAATGGCGGAGGTATATTAATAGACGAAACCAGTAATGTAACCGTCGGCGCCTGCATGATCCGGTAGTTTGCCAACCAGTATTAAAACAATATTTATATTATTGCACTCATGAGTTTTGTTGCTAAAAGCCCCTTCTCTGGATTATACCGAATGATTTTGGTATCTTGATGCAATAACTATTCCGATACACCTTAGATGAAAATATGAGTGAATCAGCAAGCACATCGAACGCTACCCGGCTTCTTCCTGTTTTTATAAAAATGGAATATGCCAGCGTGCTGATTTTAGGAGCAGAGAAGAAAGGAATAGAGATAGTCAAACAGATTTTACATGATTTACCGGATGCAACGGCGGTCCTCGCTGACAGAGCTATAGATCCCGAATTGAAAAGGGATCTGGATTTTTTTGCGCGTTTAATTATTGTAGAAAGCAGTTATCATCAAACCCTGCTAGACCATACGGATATGGTTATCGTCAATGTGGATGATACTGCCCTGATCGCGAGCGTTTGCGAGGATGCGCGTCAACGAGGCATCTGGGTGCATGTGGTGGACAGACCTGAATTGAGCGATGTTTTGTTTAACTCCGGCTTCATTGAGCGTGAAATAGTCAACGTCGGGAATTCAGGGTATTCGCCGGCAAACCTAAAAACCTCCGGAATCACGCCTAAACCGGGGAGTCATGGAGAAATCAGATGGCGCAGGATAGCCACCTGGAGTTTGTTTGCTTTTTTCTTCATGTTTATCGGGCATTTAATCATTTCCTTCCTGCCACTGCCGGATATGATCGCGACCATCAAAGAGGGAATGCAGCAGTTAGATCGTCAGTTCTATTGGATGATAGTGGCCGGTTTCGTGGCTCAGATGGTGGACGGCATGTTGGGTATGGGATACGGAGTGGTATCCATTACTATCCTGATGTCATTAGGACTTAATTTACCGGCCATAAGCGGCAGTATTCATACAGCAGAAATGTTTTCCAGTGGCGCATCAGGTTATACACACTATAAATTCGGGAATGTCAACAAAAAGTTGTTTAAAACCTTATTGATCCCCGGAGTTATCGGCGCGGTTTTAGGTGCCGTCCTGCTTTCCACCTATGGCGAAAAATACGCCACGTACTTCCGCCCGTTAATTGCCGGCTACACTCTGCTCCTTGGCGTGCGCATTCTTATCATTTCCTTCAGAAAACGAAC
>JACFNM010000593.1:343-1722 GCA_019454915.1 Chitinophagaceae bacterium | reverse complement strand
AAGGTCCGACAAAGAAAGAGTTTTGGTGGTATCCACGGGCCCAACCACGGGCTGCGTATCGTCTAACTTCCGCGTCACTGAGTCTTGCGCCGGAGCTGTGCTTTCGACACCTAACTTTTTCAGCATGTCCTCTGCCTGCGTAAAAGACTGCGCCAGCTCATTACCGCGGTACAACTCCCAAAACTGCATATTGGCTGTAGCCTGTAATATTTTACGTACTCTCTCCGGATCATCTTTGACGCCCGCCAATTCCACGCTAATAATTCCTTTTCTGGAATCTGCGTTAATATTGGGCTGAGCTACGCCAAACTGGTCAATACGTTTGGTTAATACCCTGAAAGTATTCTGAAACGCATCGCCCGCCATCGTCCTGAGCTTGGAGATAACCTGGTCGTCGGAATCCTCTAATTTAATATTACGCTGACCTGCATTAGCAAAAATACCCGACAGCCTGGCAGTGGGATTTACTTCCTTATAGGCATCGGCAAATAAACCGATATAATCGGCGTCTGTTGTCCCTCTTCGTTGGGTTGCCAGCGCTAACGCCTTATTCAGAGAAGAATCTTTCGGATTATTAGATATGGACCGCAGGAGATTTTCCAACTCCACTTCCAAAGTCACACTCATGCCACCCTGCAAATCCAGTCCTAAACTCAACTCCTGCTCTTTGGCTTTCTGATAGCTGATTGCCCCATTTATGCCGTAAGTAATAATCTTCCCTTTCGTGCTATCCAGCAATCGGCTCAGCCTTTGCTCATAAGCCGAATCCTTGGACTCCTGTGCAGCGCTGCTATAATGTGAATTTACCCAGTTCAAAGCCTGTTTTTCCATCTTCGCCTCGTGGTTATGAACCACCCAGGTAAAATGCAGTTGGTAAATGGCTATGGCAATCAATGCAATCGCAAAAACAGAAACCAATCCTTTCAGTTGCATACAAATAAGCGTTTACAAAATTTTAAAGTGGGGGCAAAGATAGGGTATCAACATGAATTATATAACATAAAACAGCCCGGTGAAAATGGCTTTTAATTTCCGGGAACTAGTGATAAAAGTCTTGAAAATCTTTTATTTTCTACTAAACGGATAACATCGTATCGTCGTCGTGCCCCACTTATCTTCCCCAAAATTATCCATCATTTTTAAATCCGGCTTTAAAGGCGTCGCCCGTAAAAGAGATAGTGTCATCCTCTTTGCGCAAATCCTGATATTATCCTATCCTGTTAATTATCAGTATTTTATAAAAATAATAAAAAAAACGAATACTCAACCGAGGTGGAACAAACACACGGCTATCCCACCCTTTCAACCGGGCAGAGACCGATGCCGGAACGGTTAGGCTTTTCGGGCAACTATGGCTACCGCGTTCATATTATGATAAT
>JACFNM010000593.1:0-333 GCA_019454915.1 Chitinophagaceae bacterium | reverse complement strand
AAAGTGGCACGCATATTTAAAATACGCTTTCTCAGCTCTTTATGCGTAAGTACATTGAACATAATTTTCAGGGTTCTGAGCCATCCCTCATCATTTAAAACCCTCTTAAATTCCAGAAGCGCCATCGGATTGGTGTCAATTTTGACGATATTGAATCCTTCATCCGTAAGTAACCGGCTCCATTCCGCAACGGTGAGCGGACGCGCGTGTACCCGTATATGAGAACTCAAATCTTTATACAAATCCTCTTTAATATCCTCATGAATATCATCGGGTAAAAGTCCCAGTTCATGAATGCCGTATAAGCCTCCCGGCTTTAATATCCTCGCCGCC
>JACFNM010000592.1 GCA_019454915.1 Chitinophagaceae bacterium | reverse complement strand
CTGGAGGATGGCAGGCACGTGGTGATTGAAAAGCCCATGGCGCTCACCAAAGCCGACTGCGAGCAGATTGTACATAAGGCCCTGTATCACCAGCGGCAGGTATTTTGTGTGATGCAGAACCGCTATTCCCCGGCATCTGCCTGGTTAAAGGAGATGGTGGACTCGGGCAGGCTGGGTAAAATCTATATGGTAACGGTGGACTGTTTCTGGAACCGCGATGACCGCTATTATCAGCCGGGCGGCTGGCATGGCACAAAGGAATTGGACGGCGGAACGCTGTTTACCCAGTTCAGCCATTTTATAGACATCATGTACTGGCTGTTTGGAAGCATCTATGACATCAGGGCCGACCTAATTGATTTCAATCATCATACATCCACGGATTTTGAAGACTCCGGTTTGGTAACCTTTAAATTTCAGCGGGGGGGACTGGGCTCCATCAACTATTCCACCGCGGTATGGGACAGCAACTTCGAGAGTACCCTCACGGTGGTGGCCGAAAACGGTACGGTAAAAGTGGGTGGTCAATACATGAACGAGGTACATTACTGCCATGTAAAAGATTATACGATGCCGGAACTACCCAAAGCCGGTGCGGCCAATGATTATGGCGGATATAAAGGCAGCGCGGCCAATCATCATTTTGTTTTCGATAATGTTGTTGAAGTACTGAATGAAAAATCATCCATTACCACCAATGCGCTGGAAGGCATGAAAGTGGTGGAGATCATTGAGGACATCTACCGGGCAGCAACGCCTGCTGTCAAAAGAAAGCCGAGCCGCATGGTATTGGCAGAATCCGCGGTGTAAACTCCGGCAATGCAAACGGGGATAGGGGAGCGGGAAGCAGCCGGGCGAGGGAGTTTATCTAACGTCTCTTTATTTCCGGCCGTTAATATTTTCGGAAAGCTATAGGAAGAATTTTGCTGACGGTAATGGAAGGTAATTAGTAGGTTGAGTAGAAAAGGTAATCGGGTGTAATCGAAAGGAGACATTTCGTCTAAGACGTATCTCTCTGTGGTATATTTGGATTTGATCTCTTTGCATAACGATCATAGCATTCATTGGGGTGAAGGCTGTCAAACTATAGAAAGATAACGAGGATGGAGTAGTCTTGTTTTCAAAATCAGTCGTCTTTAGGCGACATCCGTTTGGCAAACCAGCCACCCGAAGTCATCGAATAAGCATCCTTGATAATGGTAGGGTTAAACCGGGAACGAATATTACAGTAAGAATTTCCATTTTATGCGAAAGTCAAATAGTAGTACGATAATTAACAATTAATGCTTTTTAATTCCTTTGTATTTTTTGTTTTTCTGGCAATAGTACTTCCTTTGTACTATTGGCTGCCAAAACATCTGCGGAATCCATTATTGTTGGTTGCCAGTTATGTTTTCTACGGATATTGGGATTATAGATTTACAGCATTGTTGGCAATCTCAACCTTGATTGACTTTTTTATTGCCCAAAAAATATACGCAACTCAAAACAAACAAAAACGAAAACAATGGCTTGGTTTGAGTATGATAAGCAATTTAGGTATCTTAGCAGTATTCAAATATTATGGTTTTTTCATTGCCTCTTTTGCACCTCTCGCAGCGATATTTGGTGGAAATCTTGACTACCTACACCTGAATATTATTCTGCCTGTAGGTATTTCGTTTTACACTTTTCAAACCATGTCATATACAATAGACGTGTATAGAAAAGAAATGCGTCCAACTACCAAT
>JACFNM010000063.1 GCA_019454915.1 Chitinophagaceae bacterium | reverse complement strand
TGATGTAGTTTGCCTTCCCTGTATTCTGCCGCTCTTCATTAAACCATCATATTGGCGCATCAGTAAGTGTGTCTCAATTTGTTGAAGGGTATCTAAAATAACCGCCACCATAATCAGTAAGGAAGTACCTCCGTAAAATGAAGCGAACAATGGCGTTACGCCCAATCTCTGGATCAAACCCGGTAATATACCCGCGATAGCGAGGAAAAACGCGCCGGGCATCGTGATCCTATCCATTATCATACCGATATAATCGGCCGTCGGCTGGCCCGGTTTCACCCCCGGTATAAACCCGTTGCTCTGCTTCAGACTATCGGAAACCTGCTTCGGGTTAAAGATAAGCGCCGTGTATAAAAACGTAAATAAAATCACCATCACCCCGTAGATAAGCATATACCAGGGGTTGCTGGGATCAGAGAAAATACGGGCGATACCCTGACCACTCTCCATTGATGAAAATGAAACGAGTGTGGGCAGGAACATAATTGCCTGCGCGAAGATGATGGGCATCACACCCGCAGCGTTTACTTTCAGGGGAAGAAATTGCCTTGCCCCGGTAAACTGCTTATTACCTACAATTTGTTTCGCGTAGTTAATCGGAATTTTTCTAACGCCCTGAACCAATACAACCAACCCCAGAATTACGGCGATAAGCGCTGCCAGTTCCAATACAAAAAAGATAAGACCGCCACCGCCTCTCACCTGCTTGGCCGCAAACTCCTGGAATAATCCTTCCGGCAGCCTCGCCAAAATTCCTATCATGATGATGATAGAAGCGCCATTACCCAGTCCCTTGTCCTGAATCTTTTCACCGAGCCACATAACAAACAACGTACCGGCAGTCAGGATCATAACGGTAGAAATCCAGAAATAAGGCTGATAAGATTCAATCAGCGCTTCCCGGTTCTGATTGGTAAGATAAGCCACAAACGTACCTGCCTGAAGCAGGGTTACGGCTGCGGTCAGATACCTCGTATACTGGTTGATTTTTTTTCTGCCGGTCTCTCCTTCTTTCTGAATCTTCTGCATCTTAGGCACCAGGATGGTAACCAACTGCATAAAGATGGAAGCAGATATATAGGGCATGATACCCAGAGCCAGTATCGAAGCGTTCGAAAAAGCGCCTCCGGCAAAAGTATCAAACAAGCCTAATAAGCCCTGACTGGCCTTATGGGAAAACTCGGTAAGCCTGTTGGGGTCAATACCTGGCAAAACCACGTGCGTACCGAAGCGGTATATCAACAACAACAATAAGGTTACCAATATCTTTTCTCTCAACTCCTCAATAGTCCAGATATTCTTCAGTGTCTGAATGAATTTCTTCACAAATTGTTCGTTTTAATATGAGTGCAGAATAGGACAAAGCCCATTTTAAACGTATGGCGCAAGGTAACGAAAATTACTTTACTATTTCAATAGAACCTCCGGCAGCCTCAATAGCAGATTTTGCTTTTTCGCTCACCGCGTCCACTTTAAAACTGAGTCCTGATTTCAATTCACCGTTACCCAGAATTTTCACCCGGTCGGTCTTCTTTATCAAACCATTGGCGTACAGATTCTCCGGCGAAATCTCAGTCAGGTTGTACTTCGCGGATAATTGTTCAATCTGTCCCAGGTTAAACACCGCGTATTCAATCCTATGGGGATTTTTGAATCCACGCTTAGGCAGGCGGCGCTGGATAGGCATCTGCCCCCCTTCATGCGCCATCTTAATTTTATAACCAGCTCTTGATTGGTGTCCTTTATTACCCTTTGTAGAAGTTCCGCCATGCCCGGACGCCTCACCGCGTCCCAAACGCTTTTCTTTATGAGTTGCTCCCTTAGCAGGCTTTAATTGATGAAGTTTCATATTTGACTTTTTACTCAACGCCCGGAAACAATCGGGCTCGCTTTGTAATGATTATTAGTTGTTTCTTTTAATAACTGTAACTCGTTTGTGCTCAATCCCTGACCCGGATAATATGTCCTCATTAACCTCTCCCACCACATTCTAACATTCCCACATTTTCAAATTTTCAAATTCCCCCATTCCCACATTTTTCACATTCTCACATTCCCACACTCTACCCCTTCACCTCTTCCACCTTCACCAGATGATTCACCTTGTTCACCATCCCTAAGATTTGGGGTGTTGCCTCCACTTCCACACTGGCGTGTAATTTATTCAGCCCAAGCGCAGACATTGTTTTCTTCTGGCGTTCCGTACGGTCAATAACACTTTTAACCTGTGTAATTTTAATTTTTGCCATGATTATCCGTTGAATACTTTTTTAAGGGTTATTCCTCTTTCTTTTGAAACTACAATCGGCTCACGCAATAAAGACAATGCCTTAAAAGTAGCCTTAACCACGTTATGGGGATTTGCGGAGCCCAATGATTTTGCCAATACGTCGGTTAGTCCGGCGCTTTCCAATACCGCGCGCATACTACCTCCCGCGATTACACCGGTACCGTGCGCAGCCGGTTTAATCAATACTTTCGCAGCGCCTTCCTTTGCCCACTGATCATGTGGTATAGTCCCCTTTAATACCGGAACGCTGATGAGGTTTTTCTTTGCGTCATCAATTCCTTTCGCGATAGCCAACTGTACCTCCTTCGCCTTTCCTAAACCATGCCCTACAACACCATTCTCATTTCCTACCACCACCAGTGCAGAAAAACTAAAAGTTCTTCCTCCCTTGGTCGTCTTTACCACGCGGTTGATAGCCACCACCTTTTCTTTGAATTCAATCTCACCGGCTTTTACCTTATTTAAATTTACTTTCGACATTATAAACTTGTTATGGGTAATAATAATTTCAATTAAATATTCATCAGAATTGTAAGCCTCCTTCACGGGCTCCATCGGCTACCGCTTTTACACGGCCATGATATAAATAGCCTCCCCGGTCAAAAATAACGGAGTTGATTCCCAGTGCAGACGCCTTTGAAGCAATAGCCTTTCCGACGAGATTGCTTAACGTTACTTTCGGCGCCTTCTGGGCCACAATGTCTTTATCTCTGGAAGAGGCAGAAGCAAGTGTGGTACCATCCTCATCATTAATCAGTTGAGCATAGATATCTTTATTGCTTCTGAAAACAGATAACCTGGGTCTCTCTGAGGTGCCGGAAACGGTCTTCCGTATTTTATATCTGATTTTTTGTCTTCTGACTACTTTAGCGTCCATTTGTTCATGTATTTTTTGCCCGGTTTAGCCGGATGACTAATTCAATTATTTACCCGCAGTCTTGCCTGCTTTACGACGAAGCTGTTCGCCGGCATATTTAACACCCTTTCCTTTATACGGTTCGGGTTTCCGTAAACTACGCAACTTAGCCGCTACCTGTCCAATCAGTTGTTTATCTATTCCCTCCAGAGAAACAACCGGGTTCTGTCCTTTTTCCTGAGCAGTGGTCACTTTAAGTTCTTTGGGCACCTCAAAAACGATATTGTGGGAATATCCGAGAGACAGATCAAGCAGGTTTCCCTGATTAGAAGCCCTGAATCCAACACCCACCAACTCGAGGTTCACTTTAAATCCTTCGGTGACGCCTTTCACCAGGTTTGCGGTGATTGCCCGGTATAAACCATGCAACTCTCTGTGCCTGATTTGATCGGTTGGCCGGGTAAACACAACATGCCCGTCTTTCACATCCACCTGAATATCGCGATCCACGGATTGCTTCAACTCACCTTTGGGTCCCTTGACTACAATAACGTTTCCTTTATCCACCGTAACAGTAACCCCTGCCGGAATTGTAATGCGTTGTTTACCTATACGAGACATATTAATTCGAAATTTGAAATTGGTTATTTGAAATTATTTCTCTGATACCCGTCCTTTTCATCCTTATCTTATCCGAATCAGACAGACCGGTATTCTTCTTAATATATATAACAGAGCACTTCTCCTCCCACATTCTGCGCCTTTGCCTCCTTGTCCGTCATCACTCCCCTGGACGTGCTCACAATAGCTATGCCCAGTCCGTTCATCACTCTCTTAAATTCTCCCGGCTTAGCGTATTGACGCAGTCCGGGCCGGCTAACCCTTTCCAGAGAACGGATACCAGGTTGCTTCGTTTGCCCGTCATATTTCAAGGCAATCTTAATCACTCCCTGCTTGTTGTCCTCTTCGAACTTATATTTAAGAATATATCCCTGATTGTATAATATCTCAGTAATGCGTTTCTTAAGATTCGAAGCAGGTATTTCCACAATACGATGGCCCGCCATCTGCGCATTTCGCACCCTTGTCAGGTAATCTGCAATAGGATCTGTTACCATTTTTATGAATTAATCAATTGAAAATTTAATTTTATTCTACTTTACTTCACCGTTCGATATGTCAAACCTGACATATTGAATCATTACCAGGAGGCTTTTTTAACTCCGGGAATTGTGCCATTCAGCGCCATATCCCTGAAAGCTACGCGGGACAATCCGAAATAACGAATATAACCACGCGGACGTCCGGACACCTGGCAACGGTTTTTCAAACGCACTTTGGAAGAGTTCCTGGGTAGATCATCCAGCGCCTTCCAGTCTCCGGAAGCTTTCAGTGCCGCCCGTTTTTCAGCATACTGCACTACCAGCCGCTCTCTCTTTGCTTGTCTTGCTACTACTGACTTTTTTGCCATAATTAATGATAATTAGTTTCTTTTAATATTTTTAAATGGCATCCCCATTTCTTTCAACAATTCATAAGCCTCTTCATTGGTATCGGCAGAGGTTACAAAAGTGATATCCATCCCGGTGATTTTATTCACCTTATCAATGTCTATTTCGGGGAAAATAATCTGTTCCGTAATCCCCAGGGTATAATTTCCGCGGCCGTCAAAAGCTTTGTCATTGATTCCCCTGAAATCGCGCACCCGCGGTAAAGCCGCAGAAATCAGCCGATCCAGAAATTCATACATCTTCTCTCCTCTTAAAGTCACTCTTGCACCAATCGGCATTCCCTTACGAAGTTTAAAGTTAGAGATATCCTTTTTTGAAGCGGTAGGCACTGCTTTCTGACCGGTAATCATTGAAAGTTCTTCCACCGCTATATCAACCAGCTTCTTATCATTTACCGCGCCGTTCACACCCCTGTTCAGGCAAATCTTTTCCAATTGCGGTACCTGCATCACACTCTTATAAGAAAAGCGCTTCATCAAAGCTGGTACTACTTCTTTCTTGTACTTTTTGGCCAGCCTCGGCGTATATTTTGTTGTGCTCATATCTTCAATTTAATTTATACTGTACGCTTATACATATCGGGCAACATTTAAAAGGTAGCGCCCGATTTTTTGGATATACGAATTAGTTTGCCATCTTCCCGGCTGCGCCTAACCCTGGTAGCTACACCCTCTTTTGCATCCCACAGCTTTACATTGCTGATATGAATGGGCGCTTCTTTCTTAACTAAACCGCCGGTGGTATTCTGAGCGGAGGGCTTGGTGTGGCGCGTAACAATGTTAGCTCCCTCAATGACTACACGGTTCTCTTCCGTAAGCACTTTCAGTACTTTGCGGGGCTTGCTGACATCTTTATCATCGCCGGCAATGATCACGACCAGATCACCCTTTTTTATGTTAAACTTCGGCTTAAATCTTTTGCTCATGTTTTTAACTTTTTCTCCGTTTTCTGAGAGCTTTATCAATAATTATTTTACAATACTTCGGGAGCGAGAGAAATAATTTTCATGTACCCCTTATCTCTTAATTCCCTGGCCACCGGTCCGAAAATACGCGTACCTCTTGGCTCATCCGACTGATTCAGTAAAACCACAGCATTGTCATCAAAGCGAATATAGGAACCGTCCTTCCTGCGTAACTTATTTTTCGTCCGTACAATAACCGCTTTGGTAACCGTTCCCTTTTTGATACCCCCCGCAGGAATAGCATCCTTTACGGTAACTACTATCTTATCGCCAATTTTCGCATAATCCTGCCCGCTATTGCCCAATACCCGGATACAGAGAACCTCTTTGGCGCCACTGTTGTCTGCAACATTTAACCTGCTTTCTTGCTGAATCATCTTTTTAGTTATTTGAAATTTGATATTTGAAATCTGACATGAAACAGAGATGACGTATTAAATCGGTGCATCTCGTGTCTCTTATCCAAAATCTCAAATCAGAAATTATTATTTCGCTTTTTCCAATATCTCTACCAGGCGCCAGCGTTTGGTCTTACTCAAAGGACGGGCCTCCATAATTTTCACTGTATCTCCTATCCCGCACTCATTCTTTTCATCATGAGCGTGATACTTGGTTGTCTTTTTTAAGAACTTCCCGTAGATGGGGTGCTTCACTTTGTCTACTATCTGTACCGTTATCGTCTTTTCCATTTTATTACTGGAAACGACCCCTATCTTTGTTTTACGCAAATTTCTTTCCGCCATTTTAATTAGCATTTTGCTTTTTCTTTAATTCAGTTTTCAACCGGGCAATATCCCTTCTCACTCCCTGTATGGTCATGGGATTTTCCAATGGAGAAGTAGCGTGCGCAAATTTCAACTTCTTCAGGCGTAATTCGTCTTCTGTAATCCTCGCCTTTAAGTCCGCCTCACTCATCCCCTTGATATTATTCAGAAATTCCAGCTTCTTTGACATTATTGCTTAGTTTGTTTTTTATTAATTCACGAGTCATTTGCCTTAACCTACAAAATCCCGTCTGACGATAAATTGTGTTTTAATAGGCAATTTTGCAGCCGCCAGTTCCATCGCCTCCCTGGCAACCTGAACGGGTACCCCGTCCGCTTCAAAAAGAATGCGCCCCGGCTCTACTACGGCCGCCCAGAATTCCGGATTACCCTTACCTTTACCCATTCTCACCTCAGCAGGTTTTCGGGTAACGGGTTTATCAGGGAAAATCCGAATCCATACATTCCCTTCACGTTTCATAGCACGCGTCATAGCCTGCCTGGCGGATTCAATCTGGCGGTTATTCAGCCATATCGGTTCAAGCGCCTTCAGGGCAAATGAACCAAAAGCAATAGTCGTTCCTCTCTTCGCCACTTGTCTGATACGTCCCTTCTGCGCTTTTCTATGTTTTGATCTCTTAGGCTGTAACATGATACTACTATTTGAATATTTTAATAATGCTTTATTTTAATCCTACAATACTTGTCTCATAAATAGACTATTACATTCCCCGATCTCCTCTTCCTCCGCCACGGCGGTCACCTCTTCTGTCTCCTCCTCTTCTGTCGCCAGAACCTCTCCGGTCATCTCTTCTGTCGTCCCTTCTTCCATCGCCTGAACCTCCTTCTAATTTCCCGTCAATAATATTCGGGTTTAGGTCGCGCTTCGACAATACCTCTCCTTTACAGATCCATACCTTAATACCAATCTTACCGTACACCGTCAGCGCAAACACATTGGCGTAATCAATCTCCATTCTGAATGTGTGTAAGGGTACCCGTCCCTGCTTAATTTCTTCGGTACGTGCTATTTCCGCACCGCCCAAACGTCCGCTCACCTTTACCTTCACACCTTCAGCACCCATCCGGAGGGCTGATGCAATGGATAACTTAATAGCCCGCTTATAGTTAATACGATTTTCAATCTGCCTGGCGATGGTATCACCCACAATATTGGCATCCAGTTCCGGGCGTCGCACCTGCAGTATATTTATCTGCACGTCTTCCTTACCCGTCAGCTTCTTCAGTTCCTCCTTAATGTGGTCCACTTCTCCGCCTCCCTTACCAATGATGATACCCGGCTTGGAGGTGTGAATGGTAACAATCAGCTTATTCAGTGTACGTTCAATGACAATTTTTGAAATTCCACCTTTATTAATACGGGCATTCAGATAAGTCCTTATCCGGTTATCTTCTATCAGCTTTTGAGAAAAATCCCTCTTGTTACCATACCAGTTGCTTTCCCAACCCCGGATAATCCCTAACCTGTTACCAATTGGATTTGCTTTTTGACCCATGTTTATAATTTGAATTTTTTCTTTTTTATTTCTGGTCTACAATAATCGTTACATGATTGCTACGCTTGCGAACCCGGTATGCCCTACCCTGGGGCGCCGGCAACATTCTCTTCAACACTCTTCCGCCGTCCACAAACACCGTCTTTACCAACAGGTTGCTGTCTGCCGCGCTGGCTCCTTCATTTTTCAATTCCCAATTGCTCACCGCGCTCCTCAGTAACTTATACAGGGGCGTAGAAGAATGCTGGGGATGATGCTCAAGTACCGCAAGCGCCTTTTCAACCTCCATGCCTCTGATTAAGTCTGCCAGTAATCGCATCTTCCGGGGCGATGTAGGATAATTTCTAAGTTTAGCTACTGCTTCCATTTCTTTATATTTTCATATTCCCTGCTATCGGGAACGGTTGTTTTATGCAATTTTTTTGCTTGAATGCCCTTTAAAGTTCCGGGTAGGGGCAAATTCACCTAATTTATGTCCTACCATATACTCGGTTACATACACCGGGATAAATTTATTACCGTTATGCACTGCAAACGTATTGCCCACAAAATCCGGAGTAATGGTGGAACGACGGCTCCAGGTCTTGATTACTCCTTTTTTCGCTTTGCCCTCATTCATAGCCAGCACCTTCTTTTCTAGATGAGTTGCTACATAAGGACCTTTTTTAATTGAACGAGCCATATTTAAATAGTTAATTTGAAAATTCTAAAATTTGTAAATGGTCTGCATTTTTTGTTCAGTCTGGAAAACGCCTTTACGTCATCGCGTTGCCCCATCTTCAAATTTATTTAGCTAATTTCTTTCCGCCTTTCCGTTGGATAATCAATTTATCCGTTCCCTTCTTTTTACGGGTTTTCAATCCTTTTGCATATTTACCCTTTCTCGACCTCGGATGTCCTCCCGATGCCCTTCCTTCACCACCTCCCATCGGGTGGTCAACGGGGTTCATCGCCACACCACGAACCCGCGGGCGGATACCCTTCCAGCGGTTCACACCGGCTTTACCTGCCTGCTCCTGCCCATGGTCGCTATTGCTCACCACGCCTACCGTAGCATAGCAATTGATCAATATTTTTCTCAACTCACCACTTGGCATTTTCAGCACGCCGTATTTATCTTCCTTATTGCTCAACTGAGCAGAGGTTCCGGCGCTGCGCACCAGTTTTCCCCCCTGCCCGGGTTGCAATTCAATATTATGTACGTTGGTACCCAGCGGCATAAATTTCAACTGAAGCGCATTCCCCACTTCCGGCGCCACATCATCTCCGCTGATAATCACCGCGCCTACCTGTAAGCCCTGGGGAGCGATGATGTATCTTTTTTCCCCGTCCGCATAATTCAATAAGGCGATGAAAGCACTCCGGTTGGGATCGTATTCAATAGAAGCTACCGTTGCTTTAATATTTTTCTTGTCTCGTTTAAAATCAATAATCCGGTATTTCTGCTTGTGTCCGCCTCCCATATAGCGCATAGACCGGCGTCCCTGTACGTTACGTCCACCCGTTTGGCTTTTCGGCTCGAGCAGACTTTTTTCCGGCACATCTGTTGTTATCTCAGTATATGCGTTTCCGATTCTCCAACGACTACCGGGTGTAACCGGCTTGTATTTTCTAACTCCCATTTTAGTTTCTTTTAATGGCGAACTTTTCAGCTTCGCCCGCTTTAATCATCTGTTTTATTATAAAGAACTGTATAAATCAATGGATTCTCCTTCTGCTACGGTCACATAGGCCTTTTTATAAGCCGGCTTCCGCCCGGATATCACACCGGTTTTGGTAAACCTGGATTTACTCTTCGCCGGTACCACCACCGTATTCACTTCCACCACACTAATCCCGTAGAACTCTTCTATTGCCTTCTTGATTTCAAGTTTATTGGCCTTGCGTCCCACCCGGAAAGCATATATATTTCTCTTTTCCGAAAGCTTATTGCTCTTTTCGGTAATGATTGGTTTTACAAGTACGTCTGAAAGTTTCATCTTAATTGATTTGAAATTTTTCTCTGCAATTCACAGGTTGAAATAGATAATATGACCTCTCTTCACTAAGCCTCTGCCGGCGCTTCCTCCTCCGAAAAAATCTTTGCCGCATTCTCCGTCAGCAGTAACACATCACTATTCACGATATCATAGGTATTGATATCGGCTAACAATACCCCCAGCACCGTCGGCATATTACGAAAACTCAACTGTACATTCTCATTGTATGACGGCAGAACGAACAGGGTTCTCTTTTTGCTCAGATTCAGCCCGTTAATCACCGCTGCCGCTTCCTTTGTTTTCGGAGCTTCCATAGAAAAATCTTCCACTATCATCAATGCATTTTCCTTTGCCTTATAAGAAAGAGCGGAAATCTTTGCCAGGTCTTTCACCTTCCGGTTCAGCTTAATATCATAACTGTGGGGCTTGGGACCGAAAATCGTACCACCCCCTTTATACAAGGGGTTGCGGATATTTCCTTTACGGGAACCGCCGGTACCTTTCTGGCGATGCAGCTTACGGCTTGCTCCTTTCACTTCAGCCCTGGTTTTCACTTTATGCGTACCCTGGCGCTGAGCGGCGAGAAATTGTTTTACCGCGAGGTAAATAACGTGATCATTAGGCTCCACGGCGAAAATATCATCCGGAAGTTCAACGCTACGCCCGGTTTTTTTACCATCCTTGCTATATACTTCTATTTGCATTGTATAAAAAATTTTACCGGTACCTGGTTTCCCAAATACCGGTAGTGACTTTACTTTTGAATTAATACGATTGATCCATTATACCCGGGAACGGCTCCGCTCACCAGCAAATAATTTTTCTCCGGAAACATTTTTACCACCTTCAGTCCCTTCACTTTCACCCGGTCTCCGCCCATCCGTCCGGCCATTCGCAGACCTTTAAATACGCGTGAGGCATCAGAAGAGTTACCGATAGAACCCGGAGCTCTCTGGCGGTCGTGCTGACCGTGAGTGCTTTCGCCCACTCCGCGAAATCCGTGGCGCTTTACCACACCCTGAAAACCTTTTCCTTTGGAAACACCAATCACATCCACGTGGTCGCCTTCAGCAAAAATATCCAGGGTAACGGTTTCCCCTACATTTTTCTCTTCTGAAAAATTGCGAAATTCTTTTACAATCTTTTTGGCGGCTGTATTAGACTTGGCAAAATGCCCGGCTTCTGATTTGGAAGTATGTTTTTCGGACTTATCGCCGAAACCCAATTGAACCGAACTGTATCCGTCGGTTTCTTTTGTTTTAACCTGAGTAACTACGCAGGGACCAGCTTCAATAATAGTGACGGCCGTTTGCTTGCCGTCGGCAGGATTGAAGATGCTGGTCATCCCGATTTTTTTTCCAATAATACCTTTCATTGTTTTGTATTTATACCCTTTTGGTTGAAGAGACAGAACGAATAACTTTTTGATTATCCGAAACTTCAATCCCCGTTTGCCGCTGACCTTTTCCCGTATTTCTCGCTTATGAAAGAGGAAGTACCAGCGGTAAACTAACCTCGAAGGGCTAGTTCATATTTAATTCTCCAAATGCCGGAATCCTTTCCATTGCTCACTTTTATCTTTTTTCCGGCTATCCAGCGCTGCTTTCGTACGGTTTCCCGCAATTGGCAGATGGATTTTATATTAAGAACTAAGTTTCTTTACTTTTTTTGTTTCCTTCTACAGGAAACCCACACACTACGCCTTAATCTCCACGTCCACCCCGCTCGGCAGATCCAGTTTACTCAAAGCATCCACCGTCCGGGAAGAGGACGTATAAATATCCAGTAACCGCTTGTGCGTGGATAACTGAAACTGCTCACGACTCTTCTTATTTACATGAGGTGAACGGAGCACCGTGAATATTTTTTTATGGGTGGGCAAAGGAATAGGACCCGTTACCACCGCTCCGGTGCTGCGTACAGTCTTCACGATCTTTTCGGCGGACTTATCAACCAGATTATGATCGTAACTCTGTAATTTTATTCTGATTCTTTGAGACATACCGTAAACTACCCTTTTGATTTTGGGAGTGCAAAGGTAGGCGGCTTATTATTTACTACCAAATAGTTGAGAAAGAAATTTTAAAAAACGGGTTTATTCTATCCGGATTCCTCCGTATTCCGCTTAATGAGCGGTTTTAAGTGTCCCGTATTACCCATAAAAAAGCCTGGCACCCGATATATATATCACCAGGTGCCAGGCTGCTCAAAGGCGCTGGAAAGATCAATTACCGCGCTATTTCACGCCATTACCATTGCCTGACATCCCGTTCTTGTGCGCCAGATGGTTCGTCTCTACGGAATGACTCCTACCATCGTTATATATGGTATTCTCAATATACTGCGGCTCCGGCAACACATTGTTCCTTTCGCCGGTAAGGAAACCTATCTTTAAAAAGGACGATTCATGCCGGCGAATAATTTCCTGAAGCCGCTGGGCAGCCCTGTAGGCGTTTATTTTCCCGAACTCATAATCGTTCTTTAATTCCTGGAGTTCTATCTTGTACATGATACCCGAAGAGGATCTCCTGGCGAAATCAAAGGTTTTGTCCACCAGTACAACCAATCCCGGAATACCGGCGATGATGGCCAGCCAAATATTATTAATGAAAATCTGCTGTCCCGACGCCACCATAATGGCTGAAGCAAAACGTGCGATGATAGATACCCATAATATCGTGTGGGAAAGGGTTGAGTCGCGTCCAATGGTTTTTATCCGCTTCTGGAGCTCTTTGTTGATCTCTGACTCGAAGGACTGAGTAGCTTTATTTGTGTCCATAATAATTAAATTTATTGTTTGAGAATGTTTGTAAGACCTTGTAAAGGCTTTTCTCAACGGATAGTCAGATCTAAATTTCAATTTCCGGTAATCCGGCAATAACTTTTTACGCGTGGTTTTCGAAAGACAGTGGGTCGGGTATCAGAGGAATATTCAGATTGAAGAAGGTAAAAGTAAATAGTTCAAACAAATAAAAGAAGTGGCGGGATGCACTTTTCTACGAATGGACTGCGTTTTTCGGGCGAATTTATCAATTGATAATCATCTACATAAACAGCCGGCAATAAAACCTGACCACGCTGCGGTTATCGCCAGGTTAGAGTAAAACAACACTATATTGTATTTGTAGAAACTGCAACGAAGCAGCACCCGAACTTACGTCGATCGGAGCGGGTAATACATAGCTCCGTCTCCCCCGTTATTCAGAAAAAAGAAACATTCCAATATTCCGGTTAATAGCGCCCCGGGTCGCTACTCCGGCATAAGATTCCGCTCAATCATTCGGAGAAATCAATGAGGCAGCTTATTGGCAAAACGTCCATACACCCAGGTTCCGGCGATAGCGCTCAGCAGCGTGGCAACAAACACGGTGGCGCCTGTGCCAATGATGGCATAAATGGGTCCGGGGCAGGCGCCTGTGATGGCCCAACCCAATCCGAAAATTAATCCACCGAATATTTGTCCCTTACTGAACTTTTTTGCATCGAGGTGAATCCGCTCGCCTTCTATGGTTTTCGAGTTATATCTCTTTATCAACGCTACGCTAATCATTCCCACGATTACCGCAGACCCTATCACACCATACATGTGGAAACTCTGCAGCCTGAACATTTCCTGTATGCGAAACCAGGAAACCACTTCCGATTTTACCAAAAGAATACCGAAGCAAATGCCCAGCAACGAATATTTGACGTTCGATACCAGCGGCTTATCCAGCGTGCTCTCATTAACGCACATCGCGTTTTGAGACCGCACTTCGTAATCGGTATCTTCTATTTTAATCTTTGGTGCTGATGTCTTAATTTTTTTTTCTTCAACTAACATATGGAGAGCGGAGATTTGAAATTTGAAATTAGAGATTTTAGGGTTTGGATTTCACAGCTTTCAACGCTATCACAATCTAAGGATAAACGGAAGAATCAACCACGTCATAATAAACCCTCCTATCATAAAGCAACAGGTAGCCACCAACGACGGCCATTGTAAATTACTTAATCCCATGATGGAGTGCCCGCTGGTACATCCTCCTGCATAACGGGTGCCGAAGCCCACCAGAAATCCTCCTCCCACTATCATGATCAATCCCCGCAGCGTGAATAATCCGGACCACGAAAACAACTCCGGAGGTACGACGCCATGATAATCCGAAACTCCATATGCAGCGAGGTCTTCTGACAACCGCGGACTTACGATTACCGGATAGGGGTTGCTTAGCCATTGGGCGGCCACGATTCCCCCAATTAAAATACCGGCAACAAAAAAGAGGTTCCACGCTTCTTTTTTCCAGTCGTAACGGAAATATGGAATCTTTCCGGGAATAGTAATCGCACAAATATGTCGCATGGAAGAAGAAATACCAAAGGTTTTATTACCTACAATGAGCAGGAGAGGTACCATTAACCCGATCAGCGGCCCCGCCACATACCAGGGCCAGGGTTGTTGCAGCCATTCTAACATTATCTTTATTGTTTAAAGAAGTGCAAGTTACGAAATAACAGAAAGCGACGAATACAGCTATTTATAAACTGAAGCGCTTCTTAACCTTCGGAATTCTTCAGACGGTCGCACCGGCGCTATTATCTACCATCCGGATACCCGATCTGGTGAACTCGATTTTTCTTTGTTTATATAAACTCCCCGTTGTCATTTTGAATATTTTCTTACTCATACCAAAGAACCGGTAGATATCTTCCGGATCGGATTTATCATGATAGGGCAGGTAACCATTATGGGCTGTTAATAAATGTAATATTTTTTCTTCTTCCCCCGAAACTTTATCGTATCCCCGTATACCGGGCATCACGTCTATTTTATTATCGGTTGTAATCTTCTTGATAAATCCCTGCAGACGATCTCCGGGAGATAATTCGCGGAACACATCACTATAATGAAGGACGCCCGTGTGCCGGTTATTGATGATTACAAAATAACCGATATCGGTAAGCCGATAAACGATTAGGTTCACCTGCTCCCGATCTGCGACCGTCAATTTTTCATTACTCAGTAACGAATCAATTTTTGAAGTGGCCGCCACCCTTCCTGTTTGGGCGTCAAGGTAAATTTTTACCAGGTATTGCTCTCCCTTATACATTTTTTCCTTTTGCTGCGACTTCGGCACAAAAATATCCTTCGGCAGTCCCCAATCCATAAAAGCGCCCTGTGGTGTCACCGATACCACCCGGAGCAGAACGATATCCCCCACCACGCCTGCCGGGTGTTCTGTAGTAGCAATCATCCGGCTCTCCGAATCGTGATAAATGAAAACTTTCAGCCGGTCTCCTACCCCGGTATCATCCGGCATATATCTTTTGGGAAGCAGTATCCCATCTCCGCCGTCATCCAGATAGGCCCCGATGGAAACAACCCGAACGACTTCCAGTTCGTTAAATTCTCCCGTTTTGACTTTCATACAGGGAGTAAAGTTATCGTTTCGGATGGTTTTAATTAAAAGGACTTTGCGCTGTCCATTTAAATGTCTATAGATTGAGGGATACACATCGTCTCCCCCCAGTCCGCCGCGAGGAATAATATTTGAGGTTTCACGCAGCGCTTTACATCTATAAATTCTTAAGCAGAATATTCCGGTACCGTACCTGCATGGGAGGTCCCACATGTACCTGCATACCTAACAGTCCGCTCATCTTGCGGTGTGCCGTATCATCATCCGTCACTTCGCTCATTAACACACCATTTATGTAATGCTGAAGAACATTGCCTTTGATCACGAGATGACATTCGTTCCAGTCATTGCTCTTTATCAGCGTCTTCAATGAATCAGAAGAACCCAAAGAAGCATCAACGACAACGGAGGTCCATGCATTTTTCTTCGACTCTCCCGGTGTATCCGGTATCGTTACTTTTTGTCCGCGATAAGCAAGCGTGGTACGTCCGCGCTCTTCATAATTCTGACCGGTATAGTTGTCTTTCCCGTCAATATCC
>JACFNM010000062.1 GCA_019454915.1 Chitinophagaceae bacterium | reverse complement strand
AAAATTTTATTTGCGGCAATCCAGGTATTGGTGCCTACGCCCGTCCAATAAACCATCACTCTATAACCGTCCGGAATATAATCCAACAGATCCATGGCTTTCTTTCTTTGGGCCGGATCTGCAAATCGAAACGCAAAAGAGAACGGCTTCAGATGACAGATGGGCACACTTCCGAATCTTCCTTCGGTGGGGCTTACGTTATAATTTTCCCATGGCTTGGAGGTATAGGGATCAAATACTATTATTTGAAGCACGTTAAAGTCGCACATCCAGTTTGCCAATACATCATCCTCGCGACTCACTATAATCTGACTATTTACAAATGCGGGATATAATCCAATTTTGGCGTTTATGTTTACGGGCATTTTATCATAATAAAACTTTCTATCCTGGTCCAGATACATCGAATCATAAATACTCGATGTGTGCTGGAAATAATGGGATTGATTATACCCTGGTGTACTTTGCGTATTGTATAAGAATGACGAGTTATTCCATACTGCGCTATCAGCAGAAGTGGTGGTACGCCAGTAATAAACCGTATTATTCGTGAGATTAACGACTGGCTTGAACTCTATCACGCCTCCCTTTCCACTCTTCGTGACCGAACGCTTCACGGGAGAATTGAACAATTGCGTGGTATCAATTTCCATCACGTAATTGGATACCTCTTTCTGCGTACTCGGCGCAAACCCATAGAACGATTCAACAGGTTTGTTGACTATAGAAAATTCATAAGGATAAATAGGCCGGATTTCATCTTCCAGGATGTAGAATGTTTTGATATAGGTATTATTTACCTCTGTTACCTCATCCACTTCCTCATCCGCGTCAATCTTCACGATGAGTTTATTTTCCCCCTTCTCGATAGCCCCATTCACCGGCACGTGTATCTCGATACTGTCTGTGTACCGAAGTCCCTGTATTCTCTTTCTCAGCACTGTCAGGGTAGTCCCATCGGGTAATTGCCGCTTTATTTCGAGAGTAATGGAATCGTTCACCGCCTGGCCAATATTGAAAAATTTAACTTTAAGCGGAAAACTATTATCGGCAACGGAAATAACCGGAGGGATCTTTATCAAATGATCTTCCACCAGATAATCCGGTTTTGGCTGAGAATAAAACCGGGTAACCGGGTCTCCGTGCAAAGTAATCTGCTCCGCATGAAGCCTGGCAAAAAAATCATTTCCCCAGATGGTTTTAAGATAATGGAAGGATTCTTCGGTCACCTCTCCTATCGGATGACCAAATTCCCGTTCGGACAAAGCTTTGTATAATCCGGTCAAATAGCTGTTCAAATAATTTACGATTCCAAAATGTGAGCTGGCTATAAAAACGATACTCCCGCGTTCTTTGGCGAACGTATATTTTTCCGACAAAGAAGTGATTACATTCGGCCGGTTTACATCAAACGTGAAAATATCACCTGCCAGACAACCATTCACAAAAAAGAAAGGGTATTTCCCCTGATTATCATATACAGATGGGTCGTCAATGTTGAACTCCAGGGTGCTGGCTGAGGAATGTCCAAAATAATTTAGAATGCCTATGCCTTCAGCAAAAAGTCTCTTCAGATCCGGCCCCGTAAGATCGCTTGTGACTGCGGGCGATTTGGTAAAATTCATTACATGCCCGCCAAAAAGGGTATCCTCTATCCTGCTTCTTAGTTGATTCATATATCCACCTATCTGGGCAGATAACTCCACGTCTCCGCCTCCTATGGCATGCACAATATTTTTCATCCATGCTCTCCCTTCTGCTGTTTGAGGGGCGTTGGCTGCAACCGCTTCATATTGTTTTATCTTTTCGAGATAGATTTCTATCTCTTCTCCTCTGATTGCCGAAAGTCTTCCGATAGGAATACTGGGGATTGTTTCATCACCTCTGGTCGCCAACAAATTGTCGGAAGCCGGATGACCAAAGGGGGGCACAAGATTCAACTGCTTCAATAGTGGATTCGCCTGTTGGGTCCTGGCATCAATATAGTTTACGCCTTTTCCGATAATAAAAATCGCTGCCGGCTTCTGCCGGAACACGTCTCCGGCAAACTGCACAAAATTTTTTATCGCATGAGGATGCCGCTTGATACCAAAAGCAAACTGATCCGTCAACTGATCAATGTCGAGTATCGTGGTATGATAACCACCACCCTCAGGCGAACTCCTGTACTGAGCATAGGCTTCCACCTGATTACCATTAGGGCTGCTGAACAATACGGCATTACTGATGATCAAATAGTTCCCCTGATTGTCCGGCAGGTGATAATCTATAAAATTCCGGGTGCTCAATCCGTTAACGGTATGGATATTCGCCGGCCTCTGGTCTATCAAAACCAATTTTCTCTTTTGTACCGAAGGAGGCAGAGCAAACTTCGTCACCCCTGATTCACTGATATCGCCAACATACCTCTTACGATTTGAAAGATCATACAATACCGGCGCTACGTTGCCCCTGTTAAAATTGGTAATCCGTAAAAAATTACCCGTGTCCGAAGCCGGCAATTCAAATACAAAATTGGCAACGTTACCGAAGTTGAATTGCCTGGGATATGTCAGTTCATACCTCGACACCACCATCCTGTCATTCGGGTTATCGGAGGTATTGGTAATTTTCACCACGGCGGATCCCGCACTAATCAGGCTCACCGGAAGAGTCGCCTGCTGCCGGGTATCATTAAATACGTTCATCACTGCGTCCACTACCTGAGTACTGTTGATGTCCACTTTGATATGGCGGTTGTAAAGCGCGTTACCCGAAGCCGCTATAAAAAAGTGGACGTTCGCCTGCCCGGTGTTATACACATAAAGGTTATTCACCGTCTCACTCAGTGGAGTGGCAGGGCGTATCTCATTACTGGTATACCCTTCGCCTTTATCATAAGACGAGGAATAAACATATTCACCCACCAAACCGGCATAACCGGGATTTATCCGGTTTTTATAATACTTGCCGTAAGTAAACATAAAATACGGTTCCGGGGCAAGCAGGTTTCCTGCAGTATTATTTACTTCATTGATAATTCTTGCATTGTTACCCACCGGATTAACGGTTAAGAAAAAAGTGGCCGTATCCGTCTCCAGGCTCCATTTATCCGATAGCTGATCGTTGATATTGCGGTATAACTTACTGTCCGGCTTTCCGTCATTCATCTCCCCCCAAAATTCAAGATATCCCGCCGGATCCAAAATGCCGGATGCCACTGATGTGTATAAGGGAATTTGAATTCCATTGCGCCATAGCTGGAATTGTTCAACCGGTGTATTCTCCAGTCCCGCGCTTTGCAAAACCGACCGGGGAATCCGGTATAAGCCATCTTTGCCTACGGGAAACTTAAAGTAAGTTTTACTAAAATCAATCCATTCGTTATTGTACTGACCAGCCGCCAGAAAATAACTCAGCGTAAATAATATCAGCAGTAATCGTTTTATCATAGGCTACTTTGCTTTAACGTTTTTTACGGACTCCTTTTTCACCAAATCCAGTTTCAAAGAAAAGATATGGGTGTACAACGGATTAGACTGGTTTGCGAGATTCGTAAATGCGTAATCAATCGCCACATGTTTTAGCTTAAACCCCGCGCCCAGGCTGGGCTGATATATCCAAACCTTTTTTTGATTGAGGGTATCTCCATCTGCAAGCGCCCGTTGAAAATTATAGATACCTCCTCTCACAAAAATCAAATCCTTATACCCCAGTTCCACGCCAAACCGCGGGTCTATACTCACGGGATTGGTAGTAATCACCACATTTCGCTTACCATCAAATGTAAGGTCCAGATTTGCCTCCGCCAACAGGTGAAGCGTCTTGTTCAATGTAAAATCGTAAGCGCCGCCCAATACCAGTCGCGGAGCGGTTAGTTCCGTAGATTTTACCGGTATCTCATTATCGGTCAAATAGAGCACTTCTTTTTCTTCGTCTGTGAAACTAAAACTCCATGCATTAAAAGTGGTAGTCACGTCTCGTGCGGCAATGCCCAACCTCCATTTCGGAGTCTGCATCTGAAAGCCGGCATCTATCCCGAATCCCCATGCCCTGGCAAAGCTTCCCACTGTGCGGTGAATCACTTTAGCATTTACGCCGAAACTCAGCAATTTGTTGTCTATCGGCTTCAGGCTTTGACCATAAGAAACAAGAAAGGCATAATCCGCAGAAGAGAAGGAGCGGATATTATTGTAGTTGATAGAACCATCCGGCTCTAATAAATATAAAGTATTTGGAATATCATCTACGCCAAATCGTAATAGCGATAACCCGATAGTTCGTTTCTTATCGCTCAACGGGATGGCCACGCTGCCATAATCATACTTGCCGATTCCGGAGAAATATTCGGCGTGCATAAGATTCACTACCGGAAAATCCCTGATGTGAACCAACCCCGCGGGATTCCAGTATCCCGCGTTTCCGTCCTGTACGGAAGCTACCTGCGCTCCTCCCATACCTAATCCCCTGGCGCCCGCGCCAATATTTAAGAATTCATTAGAATACTTCCGGAACTGCCCATAGACATCCCTGTTGCAGCAAAACAGAACGACCAATACTATCCTCGCGAACAATTTTTTCATTCTACCTGTTTACCGGTGAGTAACTCCCTCTTTCTCACTGCCTGTTGACGGTCAGCTAAAGCACAAATATACACAGGAACATTTGGAGAGATTTGCATTAATATACAATCATTTATAACGATTTGAACGGTCTAATATTGTTTTTTAAAACAGACTTCCCAAACTAACCCTATTTTTGCCCCAAAAGGATTGAAAATGACACTGATAGAAGAATTGAGATGGCGTGGAATGCTTCAGGATATCATGCCTGGCACGGAAGAACAATTAAATAAGGAGATGACCACCGCCTATATCGGATTTGACCCCACCGCGGATAGTTTACACATCGGAAGCCTGGTACCCATTCTTTTGCTGGTTCATTTACAGAAAAGAGGGCATAAGCCCATTGCCTTAATCGGCGGCGCCACGGGTATGATAGGCGACCCCACAGGCAAAAGCCAGGAAAGGAACCTCCTGAGTCCCGAACAGCTGGCAGTAAATATAGCCGGCATCAGAAAACAATTAGCAAAGCACCTCGACTTTAGTCCGGAATTAAAGAACCGTGCCGAGCTGGTTAATAATTACGACTGGTTCGGCAAGATAGGCTTCATTGAATTCCTAAGAGTGGCGGGAAAATTTATCACCGTCAATTACATGATGGCCAAAGACAGTGTAAAAAAACGAATAGAGAGCGATACCGGCATCAGCTATACGGAATTTGCCTACCAGCTTATGCAGGGTTATGACTTTTACTGGCTTTATGAACACATGAATTGCAAACTGCAGATGGGTGGAAGCGACCAGTGGGGTAACATCACTACAGGAGCCGAATTTATCAGGCGTAAAACCGGAGGCGAAGCTTTTGCCTTTACCTGTCCGCTCATAACAAAAGCCGATGGGGGTAAATTCGGGAAAACCGAAAAAGGCAACGTATGGCTGAATGCTGAAAAAACATCCCCCTACCAGTTTTACCAGTTCTGGCTGAATGCTTCAGACACAGATGCCGAAAAATGGATAAAAATCTTCACCTTTCTGACCCCGGAAGTCATCAATAACCTGCTGGAGGAACATAGCAAAAATCCCGGAGGAAGAACACTACAGAAAACCCTCGCAAAAGAAGTTACCACATTTATTCACGGAGAAGAAGAATACAACAAAGCAGTTGAAACAACGGAGAAGCTATTCTCGGCACAAAATGCCGGTATTGATACGCTCACCGTGGAAGACCTTGAAAACATGGAAGGTGTTATAAAATTCGATTATCCCAAACAAAAAATAACCGGCGGTATAGATATCGTTTCTTTTCTTGCCGAAACAGGGGCTTTCCCCAGTAAGGGTGAGGCACGGAAGATGATACAAAATGGAGGAGTCAGTATCAATCGGAGTAAAATTGACAGCATTAGCAGGCAGTTAGGCGCAGGCGATCTGTTACACAATGAATATGTACTCGTGCAGAAAGGGAAAAAGCATTACTATCTCGTTAAGGCAACAGAATAATCCGGCTGGAAATTTGGTTAACAAGTTACGAGTATTTACTTTTGCAGCCCTTTTTAACTGTGTAAAAGCAGGAATTGGCCTATAGTATAATGGTAGTACAACAGATTTTGGTTCTGTCTGTCTTGGTTCGAATCCAGGTAGGCCAACAGTAAAAAGCCTTACACATCTCTCCGGGTGTTAAGGCTTTTTACATTAGCTGCACAATTGCAACGTCGTTGTTTTAATAAATTATCCCCGTTTAAAGATTTAAGATACTTTTATACCTGTTGATTTTTTCACATTGGTGAAAATCTTATTCTTATCGTTGCAACGTATTCACAATGCAGACAATTGTTTTTCTGTTCACCGGGCTCATCACTGGCAGTATTCTGGTTCACTTTATTTTTAAACTGACCGTGCAAAAACATTGTGTAACCGAAGCCGGTCTTGACGGAGCAGCCCAACTGACCGCAGTTTTACAGTTAGGAAATAGTCAACCCGCAATAAAAAAGATGCTTTCAAACGGGGCGAGCGCTACGATAAGTTTGTCTTTTTTTGGGAAGACATGGGCAAACCGGCAGGTTTGAAGCTATAAAGAAATTAGCAGAAAAAACCAACAAGAGCATTCCTGAAAAACAACCGAATTCAAATTTTGCAGTGGCTAACACACTTTGCACCAGCCCTAACGGCTACTGCAAAATTCCGGCTAAAGGGTATTAAACTATGGAAAAGTTAAAAATAAACCTCGATTTATTGCTTCCTGATATCCCGGATGAACAGGATGCCTGTGTCCACCGGATTATTAAAGAATTGAGTAAGAGAAAAGGTATTGAAAGAATTCATATTGTACCGAAGAACAGCAATTCCAAAGCCCAACTCTGCTTTCATTATAATCCACAAAAAATTAATGTGGATACTATTGAAAAACTCGCGTCAAAAGCCGGCGCTCAAATATCCCATCGTTACCGGCACCTCATCTACGAAGTGGGAGGTATACGGCACCAAAGACAAACTAAGCTCATTGAATCCGTATTCAGAAGAGAACCGGGCATTATGTCTGTTTCCGTAGCGGCTACCGGAATCATTACCCTGGAATTTGACACTACGATTATCAATGAAGAAAGAATTCAGAAGATGCTGAACAGTCAGGGGCTGATTTTAACTAAAAAAAATCAACGATCCGAAACCCGGCACACAGAAATCTTATCTTCTCCTGAAGATAAACCGGAAGACAAGCATGACCACGAACTCGAACATAAACACGAGCATGCTCACGTGCACGATGGGCATGAACATCATCATCACGGAGGAATTTTTGGGAAGAATACGGAATTAATTTTCAGCATCCTCTGTGGTATATTTTTAGGCATAGGTTTTCTATTGGACAAAACCACCTCCCTTCCCTTCTTATTAATTCTCGGTTTTTATATTGGCGCCTATTTTTTAGGCGGCTATTTTACTGCGAAAGAAGCTATTCAAACGATTACCAGAGGCGGATTTGAGATAGATTTCCTGATGCTGGCAGCCGCTCTCGGCGCCGCCTTTCTGGGAAGCTGGGCTGAAGGCGCTCTTCTTCTTTTTTTATTTAGTCTCGGTCACGCACTCGAACACTATGCCATGGAAAAGGCACGAAAATCCATTGAATCGCTCACTGAATTAACCCCTAAAACGGCATTGCTAAAACAAAATGAGCAGATCATTGAAGTAGGCATTGAACATCTTAAAAAGAGCGATATCATTGTGGTGAAACCCGACACAAAAATCCCCGCAGATGGTATAGTAATTAAAGGGAGCAGCTCTGTTAACCAGGCGCCTATTACGGGAGAGAGTATCCCGGTAGATAAGGAGGCTTTTAAAGATGCCAATATCAGCCCTGAAGGAGCCTCCAAACTGGAAGCAAAATATCGTGTATTTGCAGGAACCATTAATGGGAATGACCTCCTTGAAATAAAAGTAACGAAAGAGGCCTCCGACTCCACGCTGGCTCGTCTGGTAAAAATGGTCAACGAAGCTCAGACGCAGAAATCACCCACTCAACAATTCACGGACAAATTTGAAAAATATTTCGTACCCATTATTCTGATACTGGTTGTATTATTATGTTTTTCTTTTGTTATCATCAACGAATCGTTCAGTAGCAGTTTTCATCGTGCCATCAGTGTATTGGTAGCTGCCAGTCCCTGTGCATTAGCGATTTCCACGCCCAGTGCAGTACTAAGTGGTGTGGCCAGGGCTGCCCACGCAGGGGTGCTCATCAAGGGCGGAAGACCATTGGAGGACTTAGGCACACTCACAGCTATTGCTTTTGATAAAACAGGCACACTCACCGAAGGCAATCCCAAGGTTACCCATATCATTCCTCTTGGTGACATAACAGAAACCGGGCTGTTGGAGACCGCGATAGCTGTGGAGTCTCTGAGCGATCATCCTATCGCGAAAGCGATTGTCCGTGACGGAACTCAGATGCTAAATAAAGCTATAACCATCCGGGCACATGACCTGCAATCGGCTCATGGAAAAGGACTCAGGGCGATCTTAGGCGACGATGAAATCTATGCCGGGAACATGGTGCTTTTTGATTCCCTGAATGATCAATCCGCTCCTGATGGTGAAATCAGAAAACAAATCACCGCGCTGGAACAGGCAGGGAATACCACCCTCCTCTTCCGTAGAAACCGTGACTATATAGGGATCATCGGTCTGATGGATACTCCCCGTGCTGAAGCTGCCGGTACATTGGATGAACTGAAGAAGATTGGCATTCAAAAAATGATTATGCTGACCGGTGACAATCAGGAAGCAGCCAATACCATCGCAGCGGAAATTGGTATCACTAAGGCTTTGGGCAATCTGCTTCCGGAAGAAAAAGTAGCTGCCATTGAAAAAATCATCCGGGAAGAAAATAAGGTAGCTATGGTGGGTGATGGGGTCAACGACGCACCGGCAATGGCCAAGAGTACGGTAGGAATAGCTATGGGAGCAGCCGGTAGTGACGTGGCACTCGAAACAGCCGATATTGCCCTTATGGGAGACCAACTTTCTTTATTGCCTTTTGCTATCCGGCTCAGCAGGAAAGCAAAATCCATTATTAAACAAAACTTATGGATCAGTCTTGGAATGGTGACCTTGCTAATTCCGCTCACCATGTTCGATATCGCCAGTATAGGTCCGGCGGTAATCGCACACGAAGGCTCCACTTTGGTTGTGGTGTTAAATGCTTTGCGACTCTTGGGATTTCGCCCGTAAGCGTCTGACTTCTTTCTTAGCCGGGTATCACCATGCGGGCACCACTTTGTATTATATTCGGCAAAAATTCTTTGAGGCTATATTTTAGCTTTTTTATCGCCAGGTAGGCAACCGGGAGTTTCTCTCACAAGCCTCTTACAGAGCCGTACCTCGCATAGACGGGCAGGCTGTGATAGTTTCCCATCATACCGCTCGTGTCATTCCTTTAATAGTTTATAACAATACCCTTCTCCTTCCCATCGGTAAAAAACGGGATCATCAAAGGCGCTTTATGACCTTCTTGTAAACCTTTGGGTACTCGTGGAAAAAACATTAACCGCCAGCTACCTTACCACAAAAGTCTCCCAGCCATCATAGCGTCCGAAATGTTTTATCGCCAGCTTCCAAAGGTAGATGCTTACTTTATCAATGCTGTCATAATCCACCTTATCCGTTCTTGAAATCTGCAGACTGAACGGATAATCTTTACCGCCTAATTCTTCGCCGCCGGATTCAATCTGAAAGCCATCTTCCTGTATGCTATCTAAAAATTTACGCCTCGCTGCATCCGACTTGAAAAAAAGAAAATGGTCTACCCTTCTTGGTGCAGTCAGTTCATCCCCCCTCTCAAATAAAGCATCTGTCATCCGTTTATTTTTGAGATGTTCCATCTCTTCGGAAGTAGGATACAATACCGTCCGGTAATTAATATGCTCCGGATCGGGCTTCACCAGCACAATCCACTGATAGCCCGCGAAAGGTTGTAATGCGTTTCCGATATATCTTCTGCATTCCGACGTATCATTGGTATAAAAATAAAAATCTCTCCGTCCCCTTTGGGTGTACCGGCCGGTATACCGTGCATTCAATCCCCCATACAACGTATTGACCAACGCTTCTTCCAACGCGTTCAGGGTATCCAATTCTGCTTTGGCCGGCATTCCATCGGCCAGCACCTGTTTCAGCCCGATGCGAACAATGACAACATTGGGTCTCTCTTTCGCCTCCGGCGAGTGAATAAAATCCAAATCAACCATCACCGATGCAAGTATCTTGTCGGACTGAACGGCATAAGTATCCCAGTTGCCCTGATAAGGTTGCTGCGCCTTTAAGGAATCAAGTTCCGCCAGGAGAAAAAGAAAAAGAAATATTTTTTGCATGTACCAAACCGGGTTATCCTTTCTTTCCGAATGGAAAGCAAAGTAATGGCTATTTTTATATTCCTATTTGAAGAGTTATGAAAATTAAAGACATCATTAACGTTTTGGAAAATATGGCTTCCCCCTCCTTACAGGAGGACTACGACAATGCCGGCTTAATTACCGGGAATGAAGAGGACGAATGCACCGGCGTCTTATGTACATTGGACGTAACCGAAGAAGTGGTGAAGGAAGCTATACAAAAGAAGTGCAACCTGGTCGTCGCTCACCACCCCATCATATTCAGGGGACTGAAACGCATTACGGGGCGGAATTATGTGGAACGGGTAGTTATTGACGCCATCAAAAATAGCGTGGCTATTTATGCCATCCATACGAACCTGGATAATATTCTGCATGGCGTAAACGGAAAAATGGCCGATCGGCTGGCGCTTACCAATCGTGCCGTATTAGCACCCCGGAAGTCCGTTTTGAAGAAGCTTTACACTTTTGTACCCCTCTCCCATGCTGAAGAAGTGAGGCTGGCTCTGTTTAATGCCGGAGCCGGGCATATCGGAAATTACAGTCATTGTAGTTTTTATGCGGAGGGAACCGGTACTTTTAAGGGAGAAGAAGGCTCTCAACCTTTTGCAGGGACTACAGGCGAGTTACACCTTGAAAAAGAAGTAAAAATAGAAGTGGTGTTCCCGACATGGATCGAAGGGAAACTCATACAGGCACTTCTCGCAGCCCATCCCTATGAAGAAGTAGCCTATGACATCATCCCATTGGACAACCGGCATTCCCTAACTGGTGCGGGGCTAACCGGAGAACTGGCTCAACCCATGGAGGAAAAGACTTTTCTGGCCCTCTTAAAGGAAAAATTTCAGTTAAAAGTAATCCGCCATACCCGGCTTCTAAACCGTCCCATTCGAAAAGTTGCCCTTTGCGGAGGCTCAGGCAGTTTTTTGATTATCAATGCATTACAAGTAAAAGCCGACCTGTTTATCACTGCCGATATAAAATACCACGAGTTTTTTGATGCGGACGGGCGGATGGTTATTGCCGATATCGGGCACTTTGAGAGTGAACAATTTACGATAGAACTACTATATGATATTTTGGTAGAAAAATTTCCTACCTTTGCCGTCCAAAAAACAGTGGTCAATACCAACCCGGTATGTTACGCTGTTTAATATAAAACTGTACAGATTATATGGCCAACGTAAAAGAGTTCTCTGTAGAAGAAAAGCTATCCTCTTTGATTTCTTTACAAAAAGCTGATTCCAAGTTAGACGAGATTAAAATATTGAAGGGCGAACTTCCCATGGAAGTACACGACCTGGAAGATGAGATCCACGGACTTCATGCCAGGCAAACCCGTATTGAGGAAGAAATTAACGGTATCCAGGAATTCATTCAACAAAAGAAAGACGCGATTAAGGATGCCGAGGCGCTGGTAAAGAAATATGAGAAGCAAAGTGAGAACGTAAAGAACAACCGTGAGTTTGAAGCCATTAACAAAGAAATTGAGTCTCAAAATCTGGATATCAAATTAGCGGAAAAACATATTAAAGACGCCAACGAGGATATCGTTGAAAAAGCCCGCGCTTTAGAAAACGCCAAAAAAGCCGTAACCGGTAAGGAGAGCATCTTAAAACACAAGAAAGAGGAACTCGAAAAAATAATCGGCGATACAGAAAAGGAAGAAGCCGAATTTAATAAGATATCGGTTCAGGCGCGTGAAAAAGTTGACCCCCGTTTACTGACTTCCTACGAAAGAATCAGAAAAAGCTACCGTAACGGGCTCGCCATTGTCCCCGTTCAGCGGGATGCCTGCGGCGGATGCTTCAATGCAATTCCTCCCCAAAGACAAAGTGAAATCCGGCAGCATAAGAAGATCATCATATGTGAAAACTGCGGACGTATTTTAATTGATGAGGATCTGTATAACAGCACCGAAGCCTGAGCCTGCTAACTCTTGCGAAGTTTAAGAAATAGTGGTTCCCATTCCCGGCAGCGCCATTAAAATAATTCCTGGTAGGCCAACTGACCCTTTTTTCGTTCAAAAAGATCTATCGCTTTCTTAATAGCGCCGGAAAGTTTTCTCTCGTTTTCAACTTTCACGGATTCTCCATTTTTCCGGGCTCCATCGAGCCACTCACCCTTTCTTTTGGTTTTATAAACCATAAATTCATGGCGTTCGTCAGCGCTTTCTACTATAATTGTGTACGCTATAATTCTTTCCTTGTTTTTATACTTAAACCAGAGGATTTTTACAGGTCTTCTTATACCGATCCGTTTGTTGATAACATGACCTAATTTTCCGTTCGGAAGGGATATCTGATAAGGTTTCATACCAATGGATTAAAGGACAAATCTACTGAAATTTTCAGGGGTCTCCAAGCCACAGTCCTTCTCAATCCATTCATTAACAGTATGTTAATAAGAACTCCGTAAAAGGAATCATTTCTGTCCGGGATATTGGCTGAACGCCTTTTCCAACAGACCATACAAGTCGGGATGGTTGATTCGCAACAGATCCGGGCGTTTAAAAAAGTATTCAGACACTACCGCAAAAAATTCAGCCTGACTTACGGCGCCATAGGGGTCTATATCCGACTTACCGGCCTTTATCCGCGACATAGCATCCCGCATATACTTTATCCACGGAATGACGTACTGGCGATGCAGCAGGGCTTCAGGAATACCATCGGTGGCGCCATCTGCTTTATCCAATAAATGCACAAATTCATGAATACCGGTATTCACTTTTTGCGTTTCATTAATAAACCCCTGTCTTAATGCCGGTTTGGATAGGATCATCATACGCTGCATTGGGCCGTCACCTACCATTCCAAGGGTATTTCTTCCATCGCCGGTTACGGCATAATCTTCAGCATTAAACCGATCGCCATACAATAACACATCCTTCAGATTAAAATACCGCCAATCTTCAAATCCAAAAACAGGAATAATGGCGCTGCTCGCCACCAACACCCGGTCCAGATTCTCCACCTTCATGTTCACACCATGTATCCTGATGTAAGAAAGAAACACCCTTACTCTCTCCTCAAACTTCTTCTTCTTGTCAGAAGTCAGTTCACGATAATAGGCAACGTGGGATTCCAGTAAATCTTCGAGATCAGCAGGTATAATAAACTCGTGGCTCCTGGTTTTTTTTATAAGAAAAAATACGGCAGCCCCAAAAGCAAAAAATAATACAAAGAGGAATAACTGAACCATTCCGGCGGCTTATCGTCATGCAATATTCACCCTTTTTCGATAACAAAAGGATTCTTATGAGAAACAGATATTGACGCTATACGGGGTCTATAGAACGGTAAGCCTTTAAAACGTTCTGCTCCCCTTCCCTCCCGGGTTTGCTTACCCCATGTTCCATCCCCATAAACCCGCGATAGCCCTTATTATAAATATGCTGCAATACATTTTTAAAGTTGATCTCCCCGGTAGTCGGTTCTTTCCGTCCGGGCGTGTCGCCTATCTGCATATAAGCAATCTCATCCCAGGCATAATCCAGCGTGGGAAGGATATTGCCTTCTTCAATCTGTACATGATAAAAATCAAATAACACCTTCACCGAAGGACTATTCACGGCTTTCGCCAGGGCGTAGGCCTGAGGAATGGTATGCAAGAACATGCCGGGGTGATTGATCTTATGATTCATACTTTCCATCACACTCACCAAACCGTGCGGCTCATAAATGTCGGCAACACGCTTCAACAATTCAATGGCATTGGCCATCTGGAAATCATGCTGCAATTTGGGATCGGCTAATCCCAGTACATTGTGAATATATTTGGTATTCATGCGTTTTGCGATTTCAACGGAGGCGCGTACCTCCTCCAGCACTTTTTCACGCAAAGCTGCATTCTTCCCCGCAAAAGTGACGTGTTCAAACGTGTAGGTACCCACAAACTGGCCAAACTCCATCCCTTTTTGCTGGACCGCTTTACTTATACGCTCCTGCTCTTCTACGGGTCTCCTTTTGAGAAATGTACTCTCCCAGGCTCTGAAACCCTGGTCATAGCCCCATTTGATTTGATCCACCACATCCTTGCCCGGCAGCGCAGAGAATATATTAAAATCAGGGGAAAACTTCATCTTAAAGGGGGCTTCCGCTATCAGCTTCTTTTCCGCTGCTACAAAACCGCCGGGAATCCCCGAACCGGCCACTACGGCTGACCCAGTAAATAATCCGCGTATAAATTTTCGTCGCTGCATCGTTATACTTTTTGAAAATAAGTGGAATAAAAAAAGTCCGCTCTATTTAAACTTCGCTTCTTCCGTTATCCCCTTCCAGTTGTCTGTGCGAAAAGGAGCGGCGGGCAAACCCTCCCTATTAAACAGATTGGCCTCCATATTGTCATCCGCCCAACCGTAATGCACGGCAACCGGATCTTTCACTTCATCACTCCACACCACCACTTTGCCGTCCTCGATTTCAGCCTTAGCCCGGTAAAATTTCTTGTCAGCTCCTGCTATTTCAAACCCCTCCAGATATCCATATTTACCCCGCGCCATTAGTCCGCTTCCGGTATTCGTAAAACTCAGTACCATTTTATTCCCGCGTTTCTGCATAGACTGGTATCGTGGTCCCTTATCAATAAGTTGCTGACCATAGACCATATTCAGCGCCTGAAGCGCCAGTCTTCTCCCCACCTCTTGTTTATTCCTGGGATGAATGTCGGTTGGATTTCCAATATCATGGATGACCACCATACCTGTTTGGGGTACAGTTTGCAGGGTAAGGTCTTGGGCTTCGCGTAACTCAGCCCAACTGCTTCCCTTTTTGCTGTTACCATTGGCTGCATTAAAACTGGCCAACTGCACAAATAAAAAAGGAAAGGATTCATTCCAGCGACTGCGCCAGTCATTTATCATCAATGGAAACGACTTGCGATACTGATACGCCCTGCCTGCATTGGATTCTCCCTGATACCAAATCACTCCCTGCATGCCGTATGGAATTAACGGCGCTATCATCGAATTATATAATAAAGTGCCCGCGTCATTGGGACCGCTATACTGGTTGTTATCCTTAACAGAAGCGATCCTGTATCTCCAGTCACCTGCCAGCGAAAGTTCATAAGCATCACGGCTGATCTTCATGTCTTCCGGCTTGCCGGTAAAGCCTCCCCGTCCGCCAAAATCTTCTATACGAACGGCTATGGAATTCCTGCCTGCACGAAGCTGTGACGGCTCCAGGATATAGGTTCTTCCACCCGGGGTTTTGCGCGTAGTGCTCCCAACTTTTACACCATTCACATAGGTAACATCTACATCATCTATGGAGCCCAGCGACAAAACCATAGCCTGTCCGGCCAGCGAGTCTGGCAACATAAATTCCTTCCGAAACCACACCACGCCATCCAGGAGGTCTAATCCTTTCCTATCAAAATGACGCGGCATCTCCAGCGTCTTCCAGTTGCTGTCGTCGTAAGTAGCTGCCGACCAGTTTTGCGTTTCACCTTCTGAGGGCAG
>JACFNM010000591.1 GCA_019454915.1 Chitinophagaceae bacterium | reverse complement strand
TGAAAAAGGCATAGTCGTTGATTCGCTGAACACCTGCTTTTATTCTTTCTCCATCACCGGTTTCCAAATTGATGTCTATACCTGGCTGGAAGGACACGATAGGAGACATCCGGTATAATACCGTGCCTCTGAATGTTACGCCATCGAAAACGGATAAGCTGTGTCCGCTCGCAGCCACTCTTCGGTCTCCGTTTGGATAATATAAGGTAGGATAGACCTGCCTGGTAAAATGCGTATAGGAAGTAATGGCGTTGGCAGAAAGTTTGGGATTGAATGTATAGGAAGCCTGTAATTGCTGCATCAACCGGTCGGTGATGTATTCCTGGTCGAGTGCAGGCTGACTGCCAATTATATTAGCAGGATTGGTGATGATTTCATTCAGTCCGTCGAGGCGGTAATAGATATTTAGGTTTTGTTTATGATAACCAATCATGCCATTTCCGGTAATCTGATCTTTTTTGTGCCACCGTAATTCCCTGCCCGTAAGGGTATCTTTCCATCCCCCGAATAGGTTATGATTTATACCCACTGAAAAATACCAGTTTTTGTAAGTAGCCGATCCGCCCAGGGTTTGGTTGTGTATTCCCTGCTGCAGACTGTATTCTTTGCCGATGGTTTCCTCATGCAGCCTGGCATTTACAGAAAATTTTTCCTTGCCGGGTTTCTGAGTGATGATATTGATAACGCCGGCCAGCGCGTCTGCACCGTAGATGACTGACATAGGGCCTTCGATAATCTCTATTCGTTCAATAGAATTCACTTCAATCTGGTTAATGTTGATTTCATTAGGCGTTCCCTGCCTGCCAATCATAGGCGCACCATCAATTAAAATCTTCACATTCTGTCCGGACAATCCCATCATAGTGATATTGGAACCACCCGTAGCGGCATCCTGAGAAAACCGGATATTCAATTGATTGCTGAGCACATCCTGTAATTTGGAAGGCGCCCGTTTTTGGATTTGGTCTCTTGATATAGTCCTGATTTGGTAAACAGAATTCTTGACAGATTGTGGCTTATACTGCCCGGTGACTACCACTTCTGACATTTCTTTTACCTGAACGCTGTCGTTCTGTGACCAGGTGTAATTCACGCAACAAATAATCAATCCTATTAAAAAATATTCCTTTCTCATACCTACCCGATGAATTGGTGATGTAATAATGATGACGCTCTTCGATTCAAATACGGCAGTTACTATTGTAGTTCAATGGCAAAAGTGTGGCAGAGTCTTTAGCCCCGGCTACTTAGAACGGAAATTAATTTACGAGAAGGGGAACCTGACTTTCCTCTGACAAATTGCGAAGCAAGAAATCATTTGGGAATATTCTCCAGTTCTTTACCACAATTCCAGCAATATTTGGCATTGTTTTTATGGGGTTTTGCCTGGCAGTGGGGGCAGGAAAAGTCTGAAGTTTTTTTAACGCTGGCATCCTTTAACATATCTACCGATATAATCCCTGTGGGTACGGCGATAATGGCATAACCGAGTATCATAATAAAAGAAGCCAGTGTTTTTCCCAGCATGGTTACCGGAGCAACATCTCCATAGCCCACCGTGGTAATCGTGACTATAGCCCAATAGATACTTTGGGGTATCGAACTGAAATCGGGGTTATGTTTGAACTCGATGACATACATCAGTGAGCCCAGAAAAAACGTCAATACCAATACAAAAGATAGGAAAATAATGATTTTACGAAAGCTTCGGATAAGTGAAAAAATCATAATACGG
>JACFNM010000061.1 GCA_019454915.1 Chitinophagaceae bacterium | reverse complement strand
ATACCGTAGAAACCGGCGCTGTACTGTGGGATATAGGTGAGTATTATAGATATACCCATGATATTGCCTGGATAGAGAGCATAAAAGAAAAGTTACTCAAGTCGTGTAATTATTTGATTACATGGCGGGATAAGAGTAAAAGCGAGGATTTAAGAGGCAGAGGTTATGGTATGATTGACGGTAAGGTAGCCGATCCGGAAGATCAGTTTCATCAATTTATGCTGAATGGCTACGGATATCTGGGGTTAAGCCGGATAGCTGAAGCGCTGCAGGAAATAGATGTAACGGAGCATCAACGTTTAAAGGCAGAATCTGAAGCCTGGAGAAATGATATCAGAGAATCTTTTTTTAATGCAATGGCTTTTTCTCCCGTCGTGCCTTTGGGCGATGGCACCTGGTGTCCTACTGTTTCGCCCTGGACGGAAGCGGATGGATTGAGGGCGTTGTATTTGAAGAAAGAGATTTACTGGTCGCACGGAACATTCACCGGAGCTGATGCTATGCTCGGGCCGTTGTACCTGGCGTTTTGTGAAGTCCTGAAACCAGGCGAAGCTGCTTCACGGAATATGCTTCGTTATCACGGTGAATTATTATACCAGGGGAATTCTGCATTTAGTCAGCCTTACTATAGCCGGCATAACTGGTTGCAGGCGAGGTTAGGGATGGTAAAGCCTTTCCTGAATACATATTACTACACGCTATCAGCACACGCAGATCGGCAAACCTATACGTTCTGGGAACACATGTATCGGGTGAGTCCGCATAAAACTCATGAAGAGGCCTGGTTCCTGATGGAAACAAGGTGGATGCTGTATATGGAACAGGGAGATACACTCAGTCTTTTAAAGACGATACCCAGGCGATGGATGGAGGATGGTCAGATGATTTCATTAAAAGATGCTTGTAGCTATTTTGGCAAACTGGATCTAATGGCCAAATCCCATGTCCATGAAGGATATATTGAAGCCGATGTGAAAGGAAAATTTACGTCAGTTCCTCGGGTGGTTACTATACGGCTTCCTCATCCTGAATTTAAAAAACCGATAAAAGTTGTTGGCGGCATTTATGACCCGGAAACCGAAACGGTTACGATTCATGATTTTACCGGCGAAGCAAAAGTCAGGCTGGAGTATTAAGTTGGACAGTTTTATTAGTTTCCTACAGCGTGAACTGCGGACGGACTGCGAGTGAGCTCCCGCAGATTCCTCAGATGCCCGCTGATGTGGTGTTCTTTCTGCGTTGATCAGCACTATCAGCGGCAAGCATATTCGGTAAAATGATTGCAATAAACGGATAGCGATTTAAGGCTAAACAAATCTTATCTTTATAAGGCGACTAAATTTTCCATTGACATATTTTTAAGAAGTATCATGAAGGCGAATTTTTTGATCACCCTGATCCTCTCTTTTTTCTTAGCTAACATTTTGTTTGCACAGCCTGAATGGTTAACCGGGTATGATTTAAATAACCTGCCCCGGCTATCTCCGCGCCCGAATGAAGTTATGGATGTAAAGGAGAATCAGATGTCTCTCAACGGTAAATGGCTGTTTACGGGAGGTCATGCTGTACAGGAAGAAATTGTAGTACCCGGAGAATGGGAAATGCAGGGATATAAAGTAGATTCCGCAGACGCAGCACTATATGAGCGTACTTTCAGAGTGCCGGAAGACTGGATAGGCAAAAGGATCAAACTGAGATTCGATGCGGTTCATTCCTATTGCCGCGTTAAGGTTAACGGACAAGAGGTGGGTGAACATGAAGGCGGCTTCGTTCCATTTGAGCTGGATATAAGCGATAAAATAAAATCGGGTATAAATGATCTCGCAGTTGAAGTTCGCTGCCTCACCGTCGCCGATATGATTTCTTATATCTCGTATTATGCCGGACATCCGGTAGGCGGAATCCTGAGAAAAGTTACACTATTCGTTTTGCCGGAAGTCAATCTTTCCTCTCTGTCCTATACTACCCGGTTTGATAAACAATACCGGGATGCCGTGTTGAAGATTCCTTTTGAAATTACCAACGAGGGCAAAGCTGAAAAAAACGCAACAATTGAATTTGCATTGAGAAACGCTGAGGGGCAGTTGTTGAAATTGTCACGGAACAGGCTGATTATAAAGCAAATAGAAGCAGGTTCAACAAGGCAGGATAGCATATCGCTGAAGATATCCGCTCCGGAAAAATGGAGTGCAGAAACTCCTTATCTGTATGAATTGATAACCCGGTTATTTGTTGACGGAAAAAAAACAGAGGAATATGTACAAAAGATCGGTTTCCGGGAAATAGAACTCAGAGGAAATCAGCTATTTGTAAATAATCATCCGATAAGGTTGAGAGGTGTAAACAGACATTCAATAAACCCTTTAAGCGGACGCTCTGTTTCTGCTGAGCAGTGTTTAAATGATGCCCTGCTGTTTCGCGAAGGGAATTGTAATTATATCCGTACATCGCATTATCCTCCTGAAGAGGAATTCTTACAATATTGCGATTCATTGGGTTTATATGTGGAGAATGAATCAGCGGTGTGCTGGATCGGACACGGAGCTGCTTCAATATGGAAACGATGGAAATTTGATGACGCCCGTTTTCTGCCTTATTTCTTAAATGCTAATATAGAAAAGATGATTGCCTATCGTAATCATCCTTCTGTTATTCTGTGGTCATTAGCCAATGAATCCAGTTGGAGTCCTTTGTGGGCACAGGTAAACAGTATGATAAAAAAACTGGATCCTTCGCGTCCAACTGCTTTTCACGATCAGGCGTTTTATGCCTATAACAATATAGGAAGTACGAGTGACATCGCTAACTACCATTATCCTAACCTGAATGACGTGGTAGCAGTGGATACCGTGACAAGACCACTGCTTTTTGGTGAATACGTACATGTAGAGACCTATAACCGCAGAGAGGTACTGACGGATCCTTTTGTCAGGGTTGATTGGGGCAGACCTATGAGATGGATGTATGATTCTCTGTGTGCTCACCAGGGTGTATTGGGAGGAGCTATATGGGCAGGGATTGATGAGGTTTTTTATATGCCCGACGGACGGGCTACCGGATATGGACCCTGGGGTGTGATTGACGGATGGAGGCGAAAAAAACCTGAGTTTGAGGAAATGAAATTAGCTTATTCTCCTGTTGTTATCCAAAACCGGATGAATCCTCAATTTCAGAACGATCATCTTACGCTTCAGATAGAGAATCGCTATGATTTTCTCAACTTGTCTGAACTGAAAATCCATTTTAATTTAAATGGTGAAACGGGAATGGTTAGAGGAAATATACCTCATCGTGAAACAGGTACATTGGAAATACCCGTAAAAAAAGAACAGCTGCTCAAACACGATTTGTTGATCTGTTTTGAAGATCCAAGGGGCTTCGTTTGTCAGGAACTCAAAATTCCCCGATTGCAAAATACAGAGGGTAAAAGTGAGCTCCTGACAAAAGATGGACAATCTATAGAAACTACTGAGACCAATAATGGATTGCATATTAAAAACGGAAACACAAACTGGTTTATTAACAAATCAAGCGGACTTTTGGAATCTGCCGGATGGGGAGACAAGAAAGTGTTGATTGCAGCTCCGGCAGTCATTGTTGTTCAATTGAACGAAGATGATGGCGGAGGTAAGAGTGTGAATGTTCATAATAATTACCAGCGCGATATCTTCCCGTTAAAAAATGGAGTAATGGGAGATTGGGTTTTATCGGAAACGCAAACGATTAAGCACAGCGACGGTACTTCAGAGATAGTGACAAAAGGCAGTTACCCGATTGCTGATGGGATATACCACTGGAAATTTGAAAAAGACGGTTCCGTTAAAATGAGTTATCGGTTCACCATTCAAAAAGATACCCTGATAAAACCCCGCCAGTGGGGTGTTGTATTTAAGCTACCCGATTCCTATCAACAACTCTATTGGGAGCGAAAAGAAGATGGCAGGATATATCCTGATAATTCCATAGCAAGAACTGTGGGAACGGCAGACGCAAATCGAAATGAATCCAGATCTCCGGAAGGTTGGGGCAAACCAACCGTTCCCTGGAAGGACGATCCTTATTTTATGGGTAGCAGAGACTTTCGGAGTACCAAAGCGAATATCTACCGGGCACGATTAAGAAGTGCTGATGAAGCCGCGATTATGATAGAGTCAAAAGGTAATCAATCCGTAAGAACCTGGTTGGAGGGTGCAAATACTTTCTTATTGATCGCAAAGTATAATAGCGGAGGCTCAGATCATTTTACGACAAAATTTTACCTGAAGGAAAGAATGGAGTTAAAGAAGGGAGATGTAATAGAGGACGAAATCGTATTTAAATTACTTCCCTGAAAAAAAATTGAGGGTGATAAAACACCGGAACTGATTTTTAATAAATCTGTAAATAAATCAAAAAATGAAAATTACAGAAGTAAAAGTATGGTTGGTTGAAGGAGTCAAGTACAACTGGACTTTGTTGAAAATATACACGGATAGCGGACATACGGGAGTAGGCGAAGCTACCAATTGGCCGGGAAGTCCTGTTATTTACCATGCCGCTGAACATGTGGGGAGCCGGATAATCGGATTGGACCCGATGCGCATTGATTATATCTGGACGAAGTTATACCGCGACCTCAACTGGATCGGACCATTTGGCGCGAGCATGTGCGCAATCAGCGGAATCAATATGGCGCTGCTGGATTTGAAGGCAAAGGTGTTGAATGTTCCGGTGTATGAATTATTGGGAGGATTATATAGAAACGAGATATTGCTTTACGCAAATTACTGGTTTACGGGTGGAGGATACAATGTGGAAGACTACGTGGCTCAGGCGTTAAAAGTAAAAGAGGCTGGATTTACGGGATTGAAATTCGATCCCTTTGCACACACCAACTATTTATACGGGGAGCATTTGTCAACCAACCTGATGCTGACCGCCGAACAGGAAAACAAGGCTTTTGAAATAAGCAAAGCCGTTCGTGATGCAGTGGGGCCTGGTTTCGATATCATGATTGAAACGCATGCCATGCTGAATTTCCAGACTGTAGTACGCATCGCGCAGCGATTTTCGGAATTGAATATAACGTGGATAGAAGAACCCTCCGGACCGGAAAGCGCCGACACATTGAGAGCAATGAGAGAACGGATTCCATCCAGCGTTTCTATTTGCGTAGGTGAGAGACATTATACGAGATATAATATTCGCCCCGTTTTGGAGAAGAATGTTTGTGATATCCTGATGCCCGATATCACCCGTTGTGGCGGGCCTTCTGAAATGAAACGGATGGCCACAATGATGGAGACCTATAATGTTCTATTGGCACCGCACAACCCCAACGGACCCCTGTCAACACTGGCAAGTGCCCATGTATGCGCAACGGTTCCCAATTTTTTCCGCCAGGAATTTATGTTCAATGACGTACCATGGAGGGACACTGTGATTAGCCATCCCATTGCGGATATGATACAGAATGGCCGGTTGGTGTTAACGGATCGTCCCGGTTTGGGTGTTGATCTGATAGAAGAAGAAATGGCGAGACATCCCGGCATCCTGACGGAAAGGGAAAATTTCTATGTATAGTTTACTGCTTCGCCAGCGCCCTGAGCCCTTCTACCAATACATCTAATTCCTTTGTGGTAGTATATACATTCGGCGTTATGCGAATGCCGTGTACATTTTCAACTTCAGCGAGGGTGACATGAATCCTGTACTTGTCAAAGAGAAAAGCAGACATCTTTGCCGGATCTTTTCCTTCGAAACCAATCGCGGCGATACCACAGGCAAATTGAGGTTTCAGGGAAGTATATATTCTGATACCGGGCAGATCCTTCACTTTTTCCAGCCAGTAATTCTTTAGATAGAACAGCCTTTTCTCTTTTCGCTGACTCCCAATCATATCATGAAATTCAATTGCCTGACCAATTGCCTGTTCAATGAAAAAGGGTCTTGTGCCCAGGTTTTCAAATTTGCGGATATTGTCTCCCAGAGGATCAGAACCGGTGGCAAATAAGGGATAGACCGATTTAATCTTTTCCCTTCTGATATATAATAGTCCTGTGCCAATGGGTGCGTATAACCATTTATGGAGACTGGCGCCATAATAATCTGCATCGAGATCCGGTATTTTATAATCCAGATGCGCAAGGCTGTGCGCTCCATCTACTACTACTTCAATATTTCGCTTATGCGCTTCGTCTGCTATCTTCTTCACCGGTATAATCTGTCCGGTACGGTTAAGGATATGCGTAAGATGCACCACTTTAGTTTTGGGTGTAAATGCATTGACGTATTGCCTTACTATTTGTTCTTCGTCTTCTAAAGGCAAATCCAGTTTTATCCATTTTATTTTGACGCCGTCTCTCTTCTCTCTCTGTTTATATGCATTTACCATGTTCGGGTAATCATAGGGGCAGGCTACGACCTCGTCTCCCGCCTTCAGTTGTATGCCGAAAATGATGGTCTCCAGCGCCTCCGAGGCATTTCGCTGAATAGCAATTTCTTCAGCATCACATCCGGCGAGTCCGGCCAGGTTCCTTCTCAAAGGCTCTCTTCCCTGATCCAGAATGTGCCACATGTAATAGCTGGGCGCTTCATTGCTCAGGTCGTAGTATCGCTTCATCGCATTCTGCACTGTTTTTGGGGCCGGAGATACTCCGCCATTATTCAGATTTATAATGGCCGGAGAAACCGTAAAGGATTGTTGTATATAATACCAGAAATCTTCTTCAGACGCCAAATCTTCAGGAGAAATACCTTCAGCGTTCCGTAAAACGGACTGAAGGTTTCGGGACCATCCAGGTTGTGTTACGGCCGATAAAACGGCGGCTATAGAAAAGGATCCGGATTTTTGTAAGAATTTTCTTCTCGAGGTGGACGACATGAAACGGGGTTTAGGTGAAAATAGCTCAATCCAATAACTGCATTACCGCTTCATCTCCAATAACTGCATTGGCAGGAAGCGGATGTTGATTGTCAAACACGGTCAGTTCAGCGATGCGTAATATTTTAACAGGACTTTCGTCAACTTCTCCTTTGCTGTTAGTAACCGCTTTCAAATTCAGTTTCAGATGTTTGGCCATAAAAGGATACATGGCGTTGCGTTTGGAAGGGCCATAATCATGCTGCTCATTGGCAAAGTGGGCGAGGGCTACCTGATTCGTTTTGTTATATAAACGATATACTTTTTGTAAGAAAGGATACTCCACTTTTGGATTATTCCTCGTCCAGTCATCACCATCCGAAATGAGAAGCATCGGACGTGGAGCTGCTATTCCGGCTATTTCCACATTGTTTGTCTGAAAATCACCTTTCTTGTGGATAGGCATTCCGCTTTCACAAACACATCCTCCGAAGAAATGAGCCGATACCATCACACAGGGAACAGACACTTTAATACGGGGGTCGATGGCCGTTAACAAAAAGGTTTGCGTACCACCACCTGATGCGCCCGTGATGGCAATCCGGTTGGGGTCAACACCGGGAAGAGACAAAAGAAAATCAAGGGCTCTTGTACTGTTAATGGTTTGCAGCTTCAAAGCCTTGGGTATTCTGTGCTGACATTGTTTTGAGTCGCCATAGCCTATCATATCCCAGGCAAAAACGATAGCGCCCATGCGGGCCAAAGTACCGCATCTCTTTTGCATTTGCTCATGAAATCTTCCGCTTGGATCGTTCCAATGACCATGGGGACTGAGAATACCCGCATAGGATTTTTGTTCCTTTAGAGGGCGATACAAATTACCCGTAACGTAAATGCCGGGCAGACTTTCAAAAGCTACATTTTCAACCGAGTAGCCATCCATGATCTTTTTACTATGGATGATGGGTGCTGAACTAGGCCGGGCAGGCATTGTTTCCAATTCCATTCCCTCCCGGATCCGGTTTTGGATTGCTCCAACGCGTTGTTTCCAGTATGATAATGAGCCGGGAATGTGATTGTCTATAAAGGTCTTCCCCTGAGCTTCCGTGAAGTAACTTCCGACACATAAATCATTTTGTGCCATAAGAGCTGTTGTAAAAAACAACGTAAAGAATGAAAAAATGAGAACCGCTTTCATAATTGTTGAATAAGATGAATGAGACGATTGTTTTCGGATAAAAGACTCAATTTACTCTTTTCCGGGTAGATACAAAAATAAGGGTTGGCGCTTTGCCTTAGAATGAAGAAGGCGGATTCGCTATCATTTATCGATCCAAATAAATCGTTTTGCCGCTTTCGGCTGATTTTTTTGCTGCTTCCAGAATGCGTACTACGGTAATATTATTGGGCAGTGCATATAACCCGTCATCGGTTACCGTAATCTTTCCTCTTACTACATCAGCCAGATAGCTGAACGGATTTTCATACACCGGAATATCTTTTGAGGTATAAGTTCTGTTTTGTTCTTTTTTCTCTCCTTCCCGGCGGATGCGCATATCATGTCCGTCAATGGTAATGATGTAGCCCGTTTTACCATATAATTCCATATCTTTTCGGTTAAACGGCCAGTTCCACGATGCTTCGAGGATAGCCTGCGCATGAGGGTAACTCAAAATAATAGTCGCTTCATCATCTACTTTGGGGTAAATCTCCGGTTTAAATTGCCGCGTAACAGCTGTTACTGATACAGGTGCCTGGCCTTTCATTAACCAGGTCATAAGATTAGCGCCATAACAACCAAAATCAATTACCGCACCTCCGCCGTTCAGTACCGGATCTGTCAGCCAGTCCAAAAAGGCCTTGCCAGTACCTATTTCCATGGGGCCTTCATGGCCGTGATGAAACACCGCTTTTAAAAGCCCACCGGTATAACTGCTGTCATAAATAAGTTGATAAGCTTTTGCTGTTGTGGGATACCAGGAGGTTTCATAATTGGTTAATAGATGAATTTTATATTTTCTGGCAAGAGAATCCATTTTCAGGGCGTGTTCCACGCTAACGGCAAGAGGTTTTTCCACCATCACGTGTATGCCTCTCGGTGCGCAGGCCTCCACTACAGAGAGATGGTCATAAATAGAACCAAAGGCGACTACTGCTTCCGGCTTTACTGCATCCAACATTTTATTGATATCGGTGTATAATAATTGCTTATCCAGGTGGTATTTTTCTGTTGCCTGTTGAAGGATAGTCTTATTAGACTCAAAGATGCCGGTAACCACAATTCCCTGAGGAGGTTTTCTTCCCAGTATCCATCCGGAGTGCCCGTGAGAAATTCCTGCAACAGCAATTCTTACAGGCTGAGCATGAATATAACTTAGAGGAATACAAAAACTGAGAATCAAAAAGAATAAAATACTTCTCATGATAAAATGATGCTTTGAGAATGTTATATGTCTAATCAATACGTGTTTAATCCTGATGAAATACTTCCTCCATCCTGCTCCAGGTTTCTCCTTTTTCAGCAGCTTCCGGTAGTGGCAACTGCATGGGTGCTGTCAGTTTCCACCATTCCTGGGTTGTCGAATCGGCTGCCATATTTTTCATGTCGGCATCAAAATCTTCACCGGTGTATTCCCAATAGCTGAACAGATAAAACTTCCCGTCAATTTCCTTTAAATAGATGGAATAATTATGAATATTACATTCGGTTATTTTTTTCTTTACCTGAGGCCAGGCGGCAGCATGTAATTTCTTATAATCTTCTATCTTGTCTGCCTTAAGGCCGGTGACCATGCCGTAACGGGTTTCACCGGTGGAATTTTTTGCTGCATGGTTGGCAACTGACGCTGAAGAAAATTCCTCCTCATGATTCGGAATTGCTGAATTACAACTTGAAAAAATGAGTGGCGCCAGTAAATAACAGCAACAGATAAAATTCATTTTCATCCTGCTTATTGGTTTTGTTTTATTTTATGTAAACTTATTGTATAATGGGAATGGTTTCTGCATCACCATCCAGCTCGAGTATAACTATGTATTGCAGCTGATGTTTTTCAGAAGATAATTTTATTGTGAAAGATTCTTCACCTGTTGTTACGGACAATCTCTCTCCACTCATTGTATAGGCCCGGTTTATTTTCCTCTCTGGTATTAAAGGCAATGAAAGTGTTGATAGATCAGGTTCGAGTACGTGTATATATATCTTATTCCCCTTACGTGTGGTTGCAAAGGAACCGGTTGGAGGAAAAGGACCTCCTTTGGTACTATAGATTGCCGCCCCGTTTTCCTCAAGCCATCTTCCGATCTCCTTTAGTCTTTTTGCTTGCCGCATTTCTATTCTTCCGTCGGGCATGGGACCTACATTAAGTAACAGGTTCCCGTTGCTGCCGGCAGTCTTCGACAGAATTGAAAGGCAGTTACTCAAAGATGAAATTTTATCATTGGGTTTCCATGCCCATTGTTGACCGAGGGTAAAGCAACTTTCCCAGGGTAGCTCCATATTCAGCCTGCCCACTACCTGTTCAGGCGTATCGTAATCACCAATCATTTTCAATACATCAATTTTCTTATTATTCGTAGCAGCCATTTCCTTACCTAACCGGTTGTTGGTTATAATATCGGGCTTTAATCCTTTTACATAATTGTATAATTCTTTACCCATTTCATCCGTCCATGGCTTTTCCCATTGTCCGTCAAACCAGAGCATATAGGGATTATAGTTAGTGATAAGCTCGCGGAGTTGATCTTTCATGAATAAAATATATCTGCCCATGTTGGCATGAGGATCAAGGGTAGTATCATAGGCAGAATGAATAGGATAATCCGGATGATGCCAGTCGAGTATAGAGTAATAAAAGCACAGTTTAATGCCATACTTTTTACAGGCTTCACTCAGTGGCTTTAAAATATCTTTTTTATAGGGCGTATTGGAAATATTGTAATCGGTATATTTTGTGGGCCAAATACAAAACCCGTCGTGATGACGTGTTGTAATCGTAAGATATTTCATGCCTGCTTCTTTGGCCAGGCTAACCCAGGCATCAGCATCGTACAATACCGGATTGAATTCTTTATACAGGCTGTCATAATCATCTTTGGGTACTTCACGATCGCGGCTCCATCCAATTTCTGTTCCACGCAGGCTTACCGGCCCCCAATGGATAAATAATCCAAACCGGTTATCCATAAAATTTTTCAATGAAGCGGATGCTCCTGTCTGCTGTCCATAAGTGAATGAATATGCAACACAAAGGAACAGGATGAGACTAAAAAGCCGGAGAGATGAATTTACCTTTTTGTCTGGTGTTGAATTTTTCATACGCATATTTTTTTTCTATTTGAATACCCAGTAGAGAATGCCCATAACCGTGATGAGTAATAGCGATAAGAATTTATAATTGCCTGCTCCGTTCCATCCTTTTATTTGCAGCGGCTCACTGATGGATTTCCAGTACAATGTACTACTTTCCCGGGTATGCTGCACGGGGAAGATATACGACAGACTTGTTTGCAGAATAAGACAAATGCAAAAAAGATAAAATGCCATCATCATAAAAGGAATATTGGCGAAAAAAGAATCTTTGTTTGATACTTTATTGATTACATATACCACCAAGCCTAGTACGGAACCAATCCAGAGTGTGTACTGTGCAGATTTTGCCGAAGCTTTCTTCCAAAAAATTCCCAGCAAAAAAACACTGGTGATCGGCGGCGCTATGTGCGCTATAATATCATTGATGCCTTCAAAGAGACTCGCATATTGATTTAATAAAGGCAGGAGTAACATCGATGTCCCTAATGCCAAACCAGCAGTCCATCTGCCGACAGATACTAACCGCTTGTCCGAACTTAATGGCTTCAGTCTTTTGTATATGTCGTAGCTGGCAAGCGTGCTGATGGAGTTCAACGCGCCGGCAATCTGGCTCATTAATCCCGAAAGAAGGGCGGCTACAAGAATCCCAATTAATCCTTTGGGAACTAATTGGGTTATCATTAAAGTGTAAATTCCTTTTGAATCCGGAATGATTTCTCCGTTCTGAACAATTGTTGGAAGGCTACTCAGGTCTAATGCATTTGTCTTGTATAGGACGTATGCAAATAATCCGGGCAACACGAAAATGAAAACGGGTAAAATCTTGATAAAACCACAGAATAAAGCGCCTGCTTTGGCATGGTTTTCATCCTTTGCACCAAGCGCCCTCTGGACGATGGTCTGGTCTGCACACCAATACCAGATTCCTAAAACAGGATAGCCTAAGAATACCGCAGCCCAACTCATGCCGCTCGGATCACCGAGTGGACGAATCATGCTGATTTTGTCTGTTTCTCCATGCAGAGACAATACGTCAACCATATTGATAAAACCACCTGCCTTATCCCATGAAAAATAGGTGATGATAATGGCTCCTGAGATTAATACGATGCTTTGGATTGTTTCGGTAACTACAACCGCTCTAAGCCCGCCGACGATAGTATATAACCCTGTTAGCAGAGCGATGAAAATAATACTCACATACATATTTACCCCAAACAGCGTTTCCAGCACTATGCCACCGGCAAGGAAGGAAAAAGCAATATGAATGATCATGGCAGATAAAATGGACACAAATGCCAGCCAGTTGCGGCATGCTTTATTGTATCTTTTTTCCAGGAAATCCGGCAGAGTGGTTATACCTGATCGAATATAGAATGGTATGAAGAAAGCGGCCAGAAGGATGAGGGTAAATACAGCCATCCATTCAAAATTACCATAGAGTAATCCCGAATCAAACCCGGTTTGAGCCAGGCTTACCAGGTGAAGACAGGAAATGTTGGTGGCAAATAATGCTAATCCAATCATCGGCCAACGAAGCGTTTTACCCGCCAGAAAATATTCTTTTCCTGAAAGACTCTCTTGTCTTTTCCTTCTCTGACTGCTCCATAGACCGATAGCAACAATAAAGATGATGTATAGGATACTTATGAAGATGTCTATACCCGTGATCATTTTTGCTTTTATATATAGTGTTTAAAACAAGGCAAACGATTATCAAATATCCCGGAGGTCACAACTACTACCCGCTTCCATTGGGGTTTCATATACTCCGTTCCTGACTCTTGCCGGGTGTACAAAGTGGTCTCTCAGATGCGGAATATATTCAAGAAATAATTTTTCAAGACCGAGCGAAATGTGATTGAAAAGTACAAGATGTTGATGTAGCTGACCCATATCTCCAACATGAGGCACAACGGGAATGCCCATTTTTTTTGACAGCAGGCTTACTGTGATAAATTCACTCACTCCGCCTACACGTAAGGCGTCCACCTGTATAAAAGAAGCACAACCGGCCTGCAGATAGTTCTTGAATATGATCCGGTTGGGAATATGTTCGCCCACCGCTAATTTTAAGGGGGCAACTTCCCTTGCTAACAACTGATGTCCGAGGATATCATCAGGATGCGTAGGCTCTTCAATCCAATAGGGATTCATGTTTTTCAAGTGGCTGCAGATGGCGATAGCCTGGGGAATTGTCCATTGCTGGTTGGCATCCAGCATAACCCTGGCATTTTCGCCGGCCACTTCCCTTACAATTTCGGCACGATGGATATCACGAAGCGGATCGACAGAACCTACTTTTAATTTCATCGCGTTGAAGCCATTTTCAATAGCCTTCTTGCAGTTTTCACGAATCTGTTCATCATTATAATTAAACCAGCCCACAGAAGTATCATAACCCGGATAGCCTTCCCGGATCACTTTCATTCTTTCTTCTTTGTGCACTTGTTGCTGTTGAACCAACGAAATCACTTCATCTCTGGTGAGGATATCTTCCAGATACGATAAATCGAGTAAGTTCGCAATTTGTTCGGGAGAGAGTTCAGTCAGCAGTTTCCAAAGCGGTAGTTTCCTTGTCTTAGCCCATAAGTCGAAACAGGCATTGGTAACACTGGCTAATCCGAGGTGAACGACTCCTTTGTGCGGCCCAAGCCAACGATAGTACTGATCATTAGAAACCTGCTTAAACCAGTTGCCAAAATTCGACATTAGACTTTCGATATCTTTCCCGACGAGTTTTTGAGCAAAGAAGCGGGCAGCTTCACAAACAAGTTCGTTCCCCGGACCAAGCGTAAAAGCCAATCCGCAACCACTGTTACCTTTGTCGTCCGTCAGTTGTGTGACAGCATAGGAATATTGTGGGTTGGTATGGATTGAATCGCTGCCCGCTCCGGAAGATAATTTATAACGTTTGTCCAGTATTTGAATTCCGTTAATCACCTTCTTTCTTTTTAATTAATCTCCAACTCATCTTTTCGGGGTAGTGTCGGAAAATGTGCATGGGGTTCGCGCTGATACCAGAATACGACAGATGAAATATCCGAGCGCTGAGGCAAATAACGACCGCCGCTACGCCATCCCAGATCCTGTATGGTGACCTTCAGGCTTTTTTCAAACCGTATAGGATCCATAATATGCCAGCGATACAAGCCAAATCGCTGTTGAGTTTTGTATAAACCATCCGGTTTAATAACCTGTGATAGTCCGGAGTAAGGAGTAGTGAAAACTTCATAATCATGTTTTACCCTGTTTTCGAAATTATAGGAACCGCAGAAGTAATCCTCCGTTCCGGTGCCGCAGATGGTAGGGAAACGGGTGTCGCCGTCCATGAAGAATTTGATTTCGCCTTCGCCCCACCAACCGTTGTTATGTACGCCCCACGCCATATATACGCCTACATAGTGTCCCTTACCTTTGATTCCATCCACGATGGTATAATCGGAAGTCAAATTGGTATTGGCACGACGATACTGCGCATGGAAATATCCTGCATCTTCCGGAACGTCTGTCAGGGTATAATCTATCTGATAATAAAGAACCATATTGTCGGTATTGATATTTTCCATGGTTATCTTACATTTTTTTCTAAAGGGCATCGTCCAGTAGCAGTTGAAGGCGCTTCCGGGATTTACGCAGATGGCTAAAGAATTCAGAGGAGCATATTCTCCCCAGCCCATTCCAAAGAAATCGCCAACCGGACATTCAACGGATGGTTCCTTTTCATCATCCCAATAAATGCGGAGTATAGAATAACGCCAGACACCTGTAGGTGTCATCCAGATGTGTTGGATGGCTCCGGGGCCGTCTATTTCTGCTAATGTAAAAGTCTCTCCTCCCTTAATAATGATGTAGGGATTTACTTTCCATCCCTGTCCTAAATCGCGGGCGGCATTGTGTGCGTTGGCTACGTTGTGCTTTTCTTTGACGGCCGGGTCTGCCATTCCGCCCTTTCCTTTATCACCCGTAAAGTTTTCGGGACTGATGGACCGGGTCTTTGCATCCGACAGGCGGAATAGATTACCCATATTCATGTTCAACCCGTTAAACTTATCCATCTGGGCATTTACCGTGGCTACAGATATTAAGGACAAGCCAAGTAGAAAGATTATTTTTCTCATTTTCAGGTTTTTTGATACAAAAAGAATGGTAAGAATGAGCAGATTCGCAGGGGATTTTTTAGCACATAATGCATCCCTGTTCAGCCGGATAGGCGGATGCCATTTTTACTTTTTAAATGTAAGCATATATTTCCGGAGGAAGATATTTTCCGGTATTGAGTTTAAAAAAAACGCGTTAAGGCTATCCTCCGATTCTTCCGGATTTTTTATGCCAGGCTATTAAATCAGCAACGACCTCGCTGTAGGTTACCATCCCAAGTGGTTGGTCGTTCGCTATAAGATATTTTCCATAAATCCATCGAAATACCGGTTCTGCCGGGTTTTCATATTTTGTATAGTAGGCTTTCAAAATATTAATATCCTCCTTAATTCCGGGATTAAGCTTTTCGGCTAGCTCTTTTGAAGAGACCGGGTCGGCTCTGTTGAGACTCCTGTTAGCATATAAAAAAAGATCAAAGTAAGCAGAGTATTTAAATAACGGGTTATCGGAGGAAGTGGCTGCAATAAATCCGACGAAATTGGCTTCGTTCTCTTTTGCATAGCCCAACTGATGAGCGATCTCATGACAGGTGACATAGGGCAGTAGAAATTCGGGAACGTCTGTATTGACCTGGGCTTCTCCTGTGAAAGGATT
>JACFNM010000060.1 GCA_019454915.1 Chitinophagaceae bacterium | reverse complement strand
GTTTCCCGGAAAGTTTGTTAAAGAGAATAACCATTTCTGCTTCATTGAAGGTTACCGGCGCCATCATTCCTTCCCAGGGCAAGGGGCAGAAGATAGAGCTAAAAGCAGTATCCATAGACATTTTGGGAGATAGCGATGCGGAAAAATATCCTTTGCAGCCCAAGAAACACAGCCTGGAGTTTTTAAGAGAGATAGCACACCTGCGCTTCCGCACCAATACATTTGGCGCCGTATTCCGGGTGCGGCATAGTCTCGCCTTTGCCATACACCGCTTTTTCAACGAGCGGGGATTTGTCTATCTGCATACGCCTATTATAACCGCGAGTGACGCTGAAGGCGCCGGGGAAATGTTCAGGGTAACCACTTTGCCGCCCCAAAACCCTCCGCTTACTGAAGACGGGGCGGTTAATTATAAAGAAGATTTTTTTGGCCGGGCAACGAATCTAACGGTGAGCGGACAACTGGAGGGAGAATTGGGCGCGACTGCCCTGGGTGATATTTACACTTTCGGCCCCACCTTTCGGGCGGAAAACTCAAACACCCCCCGGCATCTCGCGGAATTCTGGATGATTGAACCGGAGATGGCTTTTTGTGATTTGGAGGATAACATGAACCTGGCGGAAGAGTTTATTAAATATATTATAGCATACGCGCTCGAACAGAACCGGGACGACCTGGCTTTTCTGGCGCAGCGCCTCGCGGATGAAGAAAAGCAGTTGCCCCAGGATAAGCGGAGTGAACTGGGTCTTTTGGAGAAGCTGGATTTTGTTCTGAAGAACCGTTTTGAGCGGGTCACCTATACGCAGGCTATAGATATATTATTACAATCGCCCGCTTACAAAAAGAAGAAGTTTCAATACGAGGTGAAATGGGGTATAGATATGCAGAGTGAACATGAACGGTATCTGGTAGAGAAACATTTCAAGAAACCTGTAATCGTTACGGATTATCCGCGGGACATCAAGGCATTTTATATGCGCAGTAATGATGATGGCAAAACGGTTGCAGCTATGGATATCCTGGCGCCGGGTATCGGAGAAATCGTCGGCGGCTCCCAGCGGGAAGAGCGCATGGATGTGTTGCTGAAGCGCATGGAAGACATGCACGTGCCGGCGGATGACTTATGGTGGTATCTCGATACCCGGAGGTTCGGAACCGTACCCCATGCCGGTTTCGGGTTGGGCTTTGAAAGGATGGTTCAATTTGTAACCGGGATGACCAATATCCGGGATACGATAGCTTTCCCGAGAACGCCGGGTAGCGCAGAATTTTAAGACATTTATTTCATAGAAGGTCAGACCTGGTTTTATGAAGGGCGCTGAGAAGTTATCCAGTCTAAAACCAGGTTAGCTCTCGCCCCTGAAATTCCTGTGCTGGGACACCTGCCTTCGCCCCTCAGCTCCTGTACGATGGTCTCTAATAAGGGCTGATGTACATGGGGTGGTAACGGAATATCATAATTCACCGATCCCTGCGGTGTTTCAACGGTTATTATATTGCTACCGAAAAAGGAGAAACGGATGCTGCCTTTTGATCCGATAATTTGTGTTTCATCTTTTTGTTGACCCGGGTCTATCGTGAAGCACCAGGTACCGCTGCCTGCAACACCGGATTCAAATTCAAACACGGCCGCCACCACATCGTCTGCCGGATATAAACCGGCCTGGTTTTTCGACACTCCTGTGGCTCTTAGAATGGGTCCAAAAACATAATCCAGAAAATCAAACTGATGGGAGGCCAGGTCGTGGAAATGTCCGCCGCCGGAGATTTCGGGGAATACGCGCCATCGCGGTTCGGCATGATTACCCTTCTCCTCCGGATAAGGAGGGTGGAGTAAAGTGATGCTGATACAACGGATATCCCCAATTGCCCCCTGGTTTATCAACTCTCTTAATTTTAAGAAATGGGGTAAGGTACGCCGGTAATAGGCGACAAAAACGGGAACACCGGTCTCCCTGCTGACCTCATTCATAGTTTCACATTCCCGAAAGTTCCTGCCCATAGGCTTTTCTATATATACCGGTTTACCTGCTTTCAGTGCTCTCGTTGTATAGTTGAGGTGGGCGTCTGGTGGCGTGGCTATGTAAATAGCATTGACGATCGGATCGTTGATTAGGGCGTCGGCATTATCATACCATTTAGGCACCTGATGTCTTTTGGCATAATCCGCAGCTTTGTCGGCACTTCGTGACATGACAGCCACAAGTCGGGAATGATCCACTTTGTTAATGGCGGGAGCGCCTCCTTTTTTTTCGGTTACGTTGCCACAACCTATCATTCCCCAGTTAACATCTGTCATCATTATTTTTTTCTCGAAGATAAAGAGCAATTAAGGATTAAGTCCGTTGAAAAACAGATTAAGATTTACAGCACTTTCCGGCGGAGAAATTTTGAGTACCGAACCCAACGGGTTCAAAATGTTGAGAATAATCGGGAGGTACGGATAGTTTAGGAATTATTGTTCACCTTTTCAAAATATGCCGATAAAACAGTATTCCGAAACATTAAAACGAAAAAAAATGAAACAACTACTCAGTTTTTTAGCGGCGTCATTTCTAATATATGGCGGTCAGATCTATAGTCAGTCATTGGAACCCCAATAGCTACAATTTGGTATTAAAGGCGGCATTAATATTGCCTCTTATGCCTGGAAAAGTGACTACAAGAGACACCAGAAGGAAACGTATAATTCCAAATTCAAACCAAACGTCCTGTTTCATGTCGGTGCTGTTGCCAATTATGCACTCACGGAGGAGTTTTCTTTACAGGGAGGCTTAGCGATCAGCGGAAAGGGATATAAAGAAACCTGGATAGATGACGATGACGATGGTGGAAGCTCTTCGGGTGAAAAAAATAAAACATCTCATTCCATGTTTTATCTTGAAATTCCAATTAATGCCGTTTATCATTACAAAAACTTTTATGTAGGCGCCGGTCCCTATTTCGGCTACGGATTAATGGGAACCTGGAAATGGAGCGCTCCCGGTGATAGTGATTCAGGCAATCTATTTGAAAAAGATGACTATGGCTATAGCCGTGCAGATTTTGGTGCAAAAATTCAGGCAGGATACAGGTTGAATGAAAAAATAAGCCTGGGACTTGATTACGGGATAGGATTGACCAAACTGGAGCGCGACTGGGACAATTCGCCTAAGAATAGTGTATTGTCTCTGTCCGTGAGCTATTGGTTTTAACATAATATCAGGATCCTCTTTTCTGTATTAATCCGATGCATGACCGCGAGGTTATGCATCGGACTTTTAATTTTCACGGTACATATTCGCCGGGGAGTGTAGCGAACAGGCTTTTATTTTATACTACCGGCAGATCTTCCTTTGATGCCCTCTCGTTAACCGGTTGATCTCCTGTAGCCTTGCGGATTACCTGGATATCAGTATTTAATTTTTGACTAAACAGGGCCCTGTCGCTGCTGTGTACAACGATGTTCACCCCTTCCTTAATCCATTTTACCTGTCGCTCCGGCTCCAGAGACAGGTGAATGGCAATTGACAGGCCTTTATTCCTCGTGGTTTGGATAATAAATTTTACCGCTTTTTCAAATTCGGGATGGTCGTATTGTTCGGGTACGCCCAGGCTAATCGAAAGGTCGTGCGGCCCGATGAATACGCCATCTACCCCCGGCACGCTGAGCAACTCGTCTAACTTTTCCATGGCGGGCATACTTTCAATATTGACTATACAAAGGTTGCCCTGGTTGTACTTATCTAAATACGCTTTCAGTTCGGCGTTCGGCGCGCTCTTTCCTTCCAGTATTTCTTGTAAGATCCGACCCTTTAACGGGCGGAATTTTGTTGCACCCACGAGGTCGCGAATCTGCTCAACGGTCTCGAGGTAGGGCGCTATCACTCCTTTGGCTCCGGCATCAATGGCCTGGCAGGCCAGGTAAGGATCAGGAGCGGGAATCCGCACAATGGGTGTCAATCCGGATGTGCTTGCGGCGTAGCACATTTTCGACATTTCCGATCGGTCGAGTGCAATATGTTCCGTATCAATAAAAGCAAAGTCGAGGCCGGCATTTTTCAATACCTGCATCCACCCGGGAGCGGGAGAGGTAATACAGGTGCCATAGACATTCCTGCCGTTTCTTAATTTTTCAAGCATATAGTACTTAATTTATCAATTTTTGATTTTCTTCGGGTCAACGACCACGTATTTTATAGATTTTTCCTTGTTTCCTTTGTGAAAGGAATATGTCATGTGCAGCTTACCGTCTTTCGTTTGAATGAGAGAGGGATAGGAATAACTCCCTTCACCTTTTGGATGGTCTTCTATTCTTGTCTTCCACTTCCAGCTTTCGCCCTCATCATCGGAGATGTACAGGCTCAGGATATATCTCCCGTCATCTATATCATTTCCCAGGAAGGCCCAATCACCGTTTGAAAGGACACATAGCTCCACACTGGCCGTGTTGGGGATATCGGTCTTGGTGCTTGCCGACCAGCTTTCTCCTTCATCCTTTGAAAAACTGGTATGTACTTTGTTCGGTGAATCGCCGCTGTCGCGCATGTAGGCTACCAGCGTACCGTCTTTCTTTTGGGCGAGCGCCGGTTGAATGGGTCCTCTGCCTACTATAGGAAGGCTGGCCCGCCAACTGTCTCCATTGTCTTCGGAGATAGCCATCATAGACATATTGAAACCGTCGGAATACAGGGGCAGCAATATTTTTCCTGAGTTGGTGATCCAGGGTTTTATGCGCGTCATCCAACCGATGCTTCGCTTGCGAAGATCTTTGGCTGCGTCTATTATCATATCATCATATTCCGGCGCATATTCGGCCCATCCATGATGCAAGGGAGGTAATTCTTTGAATTTGACTGCGGTTTCTTTGGCAAACTCATCGCCGGGCTTTAGTAAAATGTTATCCTGCCAGTTCCATACAGGTGCACCCGCCTTAAGATAGTTAACGGAGGTCTTATATTTTAAAATAGAATATTCCCAGCGATTTGCCTGTACTGCAATCCACACCAGGAATAGTTTACCTTTCTTATTCAGGAACAATACGGGGTTGCAGTCGGGCAGTCCCTCTGTATCTGCGAGCACGAAGGGATGACTCCATTTGTTTTCTCCCTTCTTTAGTCTTGCCCCCATTATTTTTACATCATCGGCGGATCGCTCACCACTTCCGTAAAACCAGGCAGCAAGAAAATCGCCATTGGGGAGTGCAACGAGGCTACTGCCATGGACGTGTTTTTCCTGCAGTGGAAAAATCAGAGAAGATTTGGTGATGGACACCTGTGCGGAGAGCGGAAAAATGAAGCAAAGAGCGGCAAATGACAGTATTATCTTTTTCATCGGCATTGTTTGGGATTGACCATTCGTTATTCATGAAACCGGCGGATTAAGCAAAAAACCTAAACGGATCGCTTTTGCCGAAAGGCTTTGTTAATAATCCTCGTCTTTCCATAGTCGTAGTTTATTTTTTAACTGCGTAATCTCCTCCTGCATGTGTTGTACTTTTTGTAGAAGGTGCCCGATTGCGTCTATGCCTTCCATATTTATCCCCAGTTCATAATAAAGGCGGATGAACTTTTCCAGATCCTGGAGCTGGGTATTTCGTAGGTATCGGGTCTCTCCATCAGAGATAATTTCAATAAGTCCATACTCATAAAGACTATAAACGAAGGATTGCTCAATATGATAGTAGCTGCAGCAAGCTTCGAAAGTGACTAATTCTTTAGTTTCCGGCATCATTCTATAATTTATATGGTTAGGACTGGGACAGTTCTTTGAACAAATTTTTCTGTTTTTCAGTGAGATTAACCGGTATTTTGATAATCCAGGTAATCAGCAAATCTCCGAAAGAGCCTTCCTTTTTGTACACCGGAAATCCTTTACCCTTCAGTCTGGTTTTGGTACCGTTTTGTGTTTCGGGTTTCACTTTCAGTTTAACCTTTCCATCCATGGTATCAACTGTTTTTTCTCCGCCCAGTACTGCGGTGTACAAATCGAGTTCTACGGTGGCGTAGAGGTCGTCGCCGAGGCGTTTAAAAACAGGGTCTTCTGCTATTGTGAAGGTGATATACAGATCTCCCGCCGGCCCGCCGTTGACGCCGGGGCCACCATGCCCTTTTAGTTTTATAGTCTGGCCGTTGGCGATTCCCGCAGGAACTGTAATCCTGATATTTTTTTCGTTAACGGTGAACACCCGCTGATGGGTATGGTAGGCCTCGCGCAGGCTGATTTGCATTTCGGCGTTGAAATCCTGACCTTTAAACTTTACCTCGCTCCACCCGCTGCGACGACCGCCGCCGAACATAGATGTGAAGAAATCTGAAAAATCGCCCGAAGAGAAATCTTCCCCGTATTCGCCGCCACCGCCAAAGGTACCGTAACCGCCCGAACCTGTATGTTGTTGTGATTGCTTTGCTTTTTCAAAGGCTTCCGCATGTTGCCAGTCTTTCCCGTACTGATCGTATTTTTTTCTCTTTTCCGGGTCGCTCAACACCTCATTCGCTTCATTGATTTGTTGAAACTTCTTATTGGCGTCTTTGTCATTCGGATTAAGATCCGGGTGATATTGCCGCGCCAATTTCCGGTAGGCTTTCTTTATGTCATCCGTGCTGGCGTGCTTATCCAGTCCCAGTATCTTGTAATAATCTATGAACTCCATAAGATGATTACGGTTTAAAATTCATTAGTGTTTCGAACAACTGAAAAATCAGGATAAATTTACTAAAAGAAAGATTATCGCTGTTACGCCATTCTTACAGGACCCCCGTTTTGGGTTTCAGGAAGCGGAGGTTAGGGCTTTCGCCTTTGCGGTATGGTTTCTGTGGCTGCTTATATGTTTCTCGTGAATAATGGCGCTAAGTGGTTTGTTATAAACTTTGCTTTCTACCCATGATATAACGTCGAGATAAGCAAAAGCGCGGGTCTCAAAACGGTTCTTTTCCAGGTGCTTGATTTTTTCCAGAAACTTTTTCAGTTCCGGCTTCAGGTCCCGTGGCGACACGTGGAAGGAGCTTCGCAGGAAGCGAAACATTTCTTCTTCTACCACCGTCAGGTTTTTCATTTTAGCCATAAAGCGGTATACTGATTTTATCAGGGACTCAATGATTTCATCATTACCCAGTTCGTAGTGTGCCATCAGGTGCATGAGCCTTGCATAACATTGTAAGTCGTACCGCAGGTCTACAGGTCCGTTGATTATTTTTTGCAGATAATCTATAGACTTTTCATATTGTTCCGCTCCAAAATACAGGGTGGCAAATTTATAATTGAACACCAGTATACGGTGGCGATCAACAAAGAGGGCATATTCTTTCAAATTGGCTTCTATCCCCGGAATCAGGCTTAACCCTTCGACGAAGGTGCCGGTCATCAGGTGCCAGTTAACCCTTGCTACATTTATATAGATGGAGGTATGAACGCGAAAATTATCGTGTTGTTTGGATGCCGGGGTCTCCGCAAAGGCTTCAAACCGTCGCAGCGTTCCCTGAAACTTCCGGTAATTGCGTAAATCGAAGTGAGCGTTCAGCAGGTTGTGCAAACCTTTAATATAATGACCGGTTTCCACTGCTATCATGGTAGGGTGCGCATCGTACTGGTCTATCCACTTCCTGCTGTAGCGGTAGTACATGAGAAAGTCCTGCCTGATGAAGGCGTACCAGCAGTAACTCTGGCAGAGGTAGAGGTTTTCATAAAAACCTGAAATGTCGCTGATAGAAGGCGGAAAATTGCTTTTGAAAAATGCTTTGATGTCTTTTTCATCTTCCTCATTCCGGGCATGACCGAATTTGATATACCAGCGGTATAGCAGCAAAGCGAGGTTAGACAAGCGGGTAACCCGGTCAATGTGTTCGCTGATTTCAGTGGCTTCATGGGTAAGCATTTCTGTTTTTTCAATGGTGCTGCGGGTAATGTGCAGGGTTTCAATTTTTTTTTCCAGCGAAATAACCTGGGCCAGAAAGTTGAATTTTTGATTGGCCTTCGCCAGTTCTTTTGCTTTTTCTAATATACGGAGGCTCTGTATTTTCAGTCCCTTATTGTATAGCAGGCGGGCATGATCGAGATGCTCACTCAGTTGCAGGTCTGTGTTTTCCGTAGCTTTTAGTAACCTGAGGCTGGATAGCAGTTGTTTGTATAAATGTGTTTTTAAATTGGCTAATTGAGGTTTGGTAATTCCTTTCAGTTTTGACAGCAGATGCTTTTCATCGTATTCATGCATTTTCTCCAAAGCATCAAATAATTGTATGATTTTCAGGTCTTCTTTACCCGAGCTTCTACGGATATAAAGCTTAAAATGCCTCTTTTCGGCCTTTTCTAAGGATTGAACTAATTGAAATAATGCATCGGTAAAACTGTTGGGCATCATGTAAAAATTTTGCTGAAACACAGTCGCAGAGAGCCTTTTCTATAAAAAAGACTCTCTTTGACATGATAAAAATACAAACAACTTGATTTGCGGAGCGACAATTTGCATTCTACATTTGCATCAGCAAGTGAGAAACAGAATAAAGCAAGCAATCGCGAAGTGATAAATTGGCAAGTGTTAGAGGCATCTAAATGATCGCGGATTATTGCAATCACTTACAGAACAAGACTTATTAAGATTTTTCATATGGCAAGCAATCGTTAGAGGTCATCTGTGTCTACAGAAGACCTTTTTTTTATTCAGGCTTCAAATATAGAGAAACTTTGCATAAAAAATTTTTTTTGTTAACGGATATTTTTGTTGAAGTCCCTTTCTTTTCCATCATTTCTTCATCATCATTTTAATACTGCCTCAACTGCGCTTATTTTTGTGACCTATGAGCAGAAAAAAGGTCAAAAACCCCGTTCTGGAGAAACTGCGGGTAGATGATTATGCGGCGGAAGGAAAATCCCTTGCCCGGATAGAAGGCAAGGTGATCTTTATTGAAGGGGCTGTTCCGGGAGATGTAGTGGATGTATTGCTGAAAAAGAATAAGAAAGACTGGGCTGAAGGGAAAGCTATTCATTTTCATGAGCGCTCTCCGATGCGGGTAGAGCCTTTTTGCAGTCATTTCGGAACCTGCGGAGGATGTAAATGGCAGATGCTGCCCTATGAAAAGCAATTGGAGTACAAACAAAATGAGGTAGAACAGAACCTCCGGCGGCTGGGGCGTATTCCCCTGCCCCCGTTGATGCCTATTATAGGATGTGAAAAGACCAGCCGTTACCGGAATAAGCTTGAGTTTACCTTTAGCAGCCGTCGCTATAAAACGCATGAGGAGATACTCCGGGAGAGGGAAACCCTGTTATCAGAGCCGGAGATACCGGATGACCAGGTTCTTGGCTTTCATGCTCCGGGGCTTTTCGATAAAGTCATTGATATAGATACCTGCCATTTGATGGAAGAACCCGCCAATCAAATTAAAAATGTCATCCGGGATTTCAGTAAACAGCAGGGCTATCGCTTTTTTGATATACGCCGCCATACCGGCTGGTTACGCAACCTGATTGTGCGCAAAACCTCCACCGGTGAGGTGATGGTGAATATTTGTTTGGCCTATGATGATGAAACGGAAAGAAAGAGATTACTCGATAACCTGCTGGAGAAAATACCTGCTGTTTCTTCGCTGTATTACACCATTAATCCAAAGAAAAACGACAGTATTCACGACTTAACACCTCAGCTATATGCCGGTAAGCCTTTCATCACCGAGCAATTAGAGGACCGCAGGTTTCGGATCAGTCCGAAATCATTTTTTCAGACCAATAGCCTGCAGGCAGAACGGCTTTACCAGGTGACCCGTGATTTTTGTGAATTAACGGGGCACGAAGTCGTTTATGACCTTTATTGCGGTACGGGCAGTATAGGGCTGTTTGTAAGCGGAAATTGCCAGAGCGTGATTGGCATCGAGCTTGTTCCCGAAGCCATAGACGATGCAAAAGAAAATGCCTTGTTAAATAATGTCCGGCATGCTCATTTCTTTTCGGGAGACGTGACGGAGCTTTGTAATGATGCATTTTTCGAACTGAATGGCAAACCGGATGTAATTATTACGGATCCTCCCCGTGCCGGAATGCATGAAAAGTTAGTACGTAAGATCCTGGAAATAGAGGCTACTTTGGTTGTATATGTTAGCTGCAACAGCGCCACCCAGGCGAGGGATTTGCAATGGCTGCATGAGAAATATGATATCACCCGTATTCAGCCGGTTGATATGTTTCCTCAAACTCAGCATATCGAAAATGTGGCGCAGTTGAAACTCAGGGTTTGAAATTTTGCCTGTTAATATTAGTTGGAGGAATCAGGTTTATTATCCTGCATGGTTTATTTTCGCATCTAACTAATAATTAAATTATGACAGAGTTCCGTCCGGGAGGCTTTCAGGTATTGCCGGTAGTTGTCAAAAATCTACTGATTATTAACGGACTTGTTTTCCTGGCACAGGTGACATTTGAGCAAACCCGACTGGGTTCACTGGAAAACCTTTTTGCGTTGCACGATATACACTCCGTGTATTTTCGTCCCCATCAATTGGTGACCCATTTATTCATGCATGGGAGCTTCGGGCATATCTTCTTCAATATGTTTGCCCTGTGGATGTTTGGGAGTGTGCTGGAAAATTATTGGGGGCCTAAGCGGTTTCTGATTTTCTATATTCTTTGCGGGTTAGGCGCCGGTATTTTGCATTTGGGAGTTTTGTATTATGAAAACACCCCGATCATGCAACTGTTTCATTCGCTGTCGGCTACCGAGCAGGAACAATTGTTATATTCTCCGAACTTTAAGGTAAATACGGCAACGGTTGGGGCTTCGGGTGCGGTTTTTGGCTGCCTGGCTGCTTTCGGGTACCTGTTTCCCAATAGTTTAATATACCTGTATTTCTTTATTCCCATTAAAGCCAAGTGGTTTGTACTGATGTATGCGGCTATGGAATTCTTTTTGGGGGTACAAAACTCTGCCGGTGATAATGTAGCCCACTGGGCCCATTTAGGAGGTGCACTGGTAGGCTTTTTGCTGGTATTATACTGGAAGAAAACAAAACGGAGAACATTTTATTAGTAATTTTATCCCGTTTCAAGGAAGGTTAAATTTCTTCTTATGGGAGTACTGGAACGCGCAAAAACGCGGAAAATATTTTTTGGCACCGACCACGATGCGCTGGTCAGGATTGTGGTTATCAACATTCTGATTACGGCTGTGCTGTTTCTGATTCGTTCTATTTACCAGTTATCGGGTATAGAGCTTTCCCATTTCCAATCGGATATTGCTGTCTGGTTTGTTCTCCCTTCTCACATCAGTGATTTATTGGTGCGCCCCTGGACGTTGCTTACTTACATGTTTACGCACCTGGAGATCCTTTCTCTTCTTGCCAATATGCTTTGGCTTTGGGCCTTTGGCTTTATTTTTCAGGATTTAATAGGGAGAAGGAAGCTGGCACCATTATATTTGTATGGCGGATTGGCCGGTGGTTTTGTGTTTCTGTCGTATTGCTACTTTGTTCCCGCGCTAAGGGATACTGCATCTTCTCTGTATTTGACGGGAGCGAATGCACCGGTAATGGCAATAGCTGTTGCGGCAACATACGCAGCGCCTAAGTATCGCATTTTCCCCATGCTTAACGGGGGTATTCGGTTATGGATGCTGACGGTGGTGTATGTAGTGCTGAGTATAGCGGGCACTTCCCTGACCTCTCCTGCTACGTATAGCGCAGCTTTGGCCGGCGCCCTGGTGGGTATTCTGTTTATCAGCCGGTTGAATAATGGGCATGACCCGGGTAGATGGATGACGAGAATGTACGACTGGTTTTTTGATTTGTTCAACCCGGATAAAATGACGGTAGCTGAGGCCAACAAGAAACACATCTTTTATGATACACATGGCAAATCTCCCTTCCATAAGAAGCCGACACTGAATCAGGAACGTATTGATGAGATATTAGACAAGATTAATCTGAGTGGTTACCACAGCCTTACGGTGGAAGAGAAGGATATTTTACATCGGGCCGGCGAGGAAGAATTATAACTTTATCTGATGATTAAAAGGATGCTGAGGCGGGTCATACTGGGAGCTTATTTTATGCTCTTAGTGGTTTTCCTGGTTGCCTGTCTTACGCCGCTCTTAAAACCTTCGGGATGGTGGTATTTCGGCTTTCTCGGATTGGTGTTTCCGTATTTGTTACTTTTATTACTTCTCTTTTTGACCGGATGGGTCCTGGCGCGTTCACGATGGGCCTGGCTGGCAGTTATTGCACTGATTATCGGATTTAGAAACATAGGTTCCGTTTTTGCCTTTCATCCGTGGAGTTCATTCAGCAAGGAAAAAAAGGAGGCGGATGATTTAAGAATCATGACCTGGAATGTAAAGGGCTTTGCGACGATCATGGAAAATCCGACGAAAGATGACCGTACGGAACATATAGCAAAGATGTTTGAGGTGATTCGAGATTACCAGCCGGATATTATTGCTTTCCAGGAGTTCTATTCTATTGATGAGGTCAAGTGGTTTAATAATATCGGATATCTCAGGGATATGGGGTACACATACTATTTTTTTCCGGGGGATTTTGTGAAATATAAGAATAACCATAGTGGCACGGCTATTTTTTCTAAATATCCCATGGTAGCTACTTCCAGGACGCATATGCCTCAGGAGGAGGGAGATAATGTTGAAAGCCTGTTAAGTGCGGATGTTGTTTATAATACAGATACTATCCGGATTTTTACGGCGCACCTGCAGTCCTATCAGTTCATGCCCAATGATTACGATAATTTTTCGAGGATCAGGAGGGACCCCGAGAAGAGATTAGACGCCTCAAAGAGCATCGTTCGTAAAATGCGGATTGCTTTTCAAAAACGGGCCGAACAAACCGATATTATTCGAAGCCAGTTAGATACCAGCCCTTATCCTGAAGTGTTTTGTGGTGATCTTAATGACGTTCCCAATTCCTATGCCTATTTTTCTGTGAAAAAAGATAAAGGAGATGTTTTCCTCGCCAGAGGCTTTGGCTTTGGTCAGACCTTTTATAATTTTTCTTCCAAATTCATGAGTCGCATACCTACGCTGCGTATAGATTTTATATTTACCGACCCCCGCTTTTTCATAAGACAGAGTACCCGTATTCCTATCATTCTTTCAGACCATATTCCCGTAGTTGCCGATTTGCAATTAGAGCATAAATAGCTTGTCTGATATATCCGGCTACTTAACGGGTTACCCGGTGTGGCTGCCGGTGTCCTTCGGGCGATTACAATCAACAGCATCTTTACACGTTGAGTTTTGCCACCAACTGGAAAAATTGCGTTTATATTTGCAATACTCAAATATTACAGGAGGTAAGTTTATGGCCGATCTGAAAATTTATAATTCCCTCACCCGAAAAAAAGACGTTTTTACGCCTATTACCCCCGGCCATCTCGGGATGTATGTGTGTGGGCCCACGGTGTACAGTGACGTGCATCTGGGCAATTGCCGTACTTTTATCTCTTTCGATATCATTTATCGCTATTTTCTCTACCTCGGATATAAAGTCAGGTACGTGCGGAATATTACGGATGCGGGCCACCTGGAAGGAGACCGGGACGAAGGAGATGATAAATTTTCGAAGAAAGCCCGCCTGGAGCAATTAGAACCCATGGAGATTGTGCAGAAATATACGCTGGGATTTCATAAGGTGATGGAGCTGTTCAACAATCTGCCGCCGACGATTGAGCCGACTGCAACGGGCCATATTTCAGAACAGATAGAAATGGTGAAGCATATCCTGAAAAACGGATACGCCTATGAAGTGGATGGCACCGTATATTTTGACGTAGAAAAGTACAATAAGGAGAAGCCCTATGGTATTCTGACCAACCGAAAACTGGAGGAGCTGCTGGAAGGCACCCGCGAGCTGGGCGGTCAGGATGAAAAAAAAGGCCGGCTGGACTTTGCCCTGTGGATAAAGGCCAAGCCCGAGCACCTGATGCAATGGCCCTCTCCGTGGGGAATGGGTTTCCCCGGCTGGCATATAGAATGCTCAGCTATGAGCGGAAAGTACCTGGGCACCCAGTTTGATATCCACGGAGGAGGGATGGATTTGGCAGCCACGCATCATACTAATGAAATTGCACAATCTGAAGCCTGCTATAATGTTAGCCCGGCGAGGTATTGGATACATACGAATATGCTTACCGTCAATGGCGCACGGATGAGTAAATCAGCGGGGAACGGTTTTTTGCCCGGTGAGTTATTTACAGGAGACCACCCCCTGCTTGAGAAAGCCTATTCACCCATGACGGTGCGTTTTTTCATGTTGCAGACGCATTACCGCAGTACGCTGGACTTCAGCAATGAAGCGCTCCAGGCAGCAGAAAAGGGATTGAAAAGACTGTGGGAGGCCTATCAGAATCTGAAGCAACTATCGTCTCAGCAACTCCCGGATACCCCTGCAGATGCAGCGCTGGATGTCCGTGTGCGGGAGTTGGTTAAGGGCTTTGATGATTCCATGAATGATGATTTTAACACCGCCAAAGTACTGGCCAATATGTTTGAGTTGACGCCGGTTATCAACTCGCTCAGGGGCGGGCAAATACCGCCGGGCAGTATCAGCCGCTCCACTTTTGCTTTCCTGAATAAGCAGTTTACGGTATATTTAAAAGATGTTTTTGGTTTGCGGGAAGATAGCGCCGGAGACAACGGACGCCTCGAAGGAGTATTGCAACTGCTGATACAAATCAGGAAGGAAGCGAGGGCAAAAAGAGATTTCGTTACCTCTGATAAAATCCGAAATGAACTGAATGAACAGGGGATAATACTGAAAGACGAAAAGGATGGCAATGTGAGTTGGAGTTTTGGGTAATTTGAAAATTTGAAAGTGTGAGAATTTGAAAATTTGCGGATGTGGAGATTTGATTTTGATAAATGGGAAAATCCTTCTATCTTTGCCGCCCCAAAAAGTTCTTTTTGTTTGGGAGTGGCGCTATAAGCGCTACGTTAACACCAAAAATGTAAAACAATGGCAAAAGAAGTTACCGGCTTTGTAAAGCTACAGGTAAAGGGCGGTCAGGCTAATCCTGCGCCACCTGTAGGTCCTGCGTTGGGTTCCAAAGGGATTAATATTATGGAATTCTGTAAGCAGTTTAATGCACGCACGCAGGATAAAATGGGGAAAGTGCTTCCCGTATTGATTACTGTCTATTCTGACAAGTCTTTCGATTTTATTATTAAAACGCCTCCTGCATCTGTTCAGTTACTGGAAGCTGCCAAGGCGCAAAAGGGTTCCAAAGAACCTAATCGTAGTAAGGTGGGTAAAGTTACCTGGGACCAGGTAGAAGTGATCGCCAAAGACAAGATGGCGGATCTGAACTGCTTTACCACTGAAAGCGCTATGCGTCTTGTGGCGGGTACGGCACGTAGTATAGGAATTACCGTGGAGGGTAAAGCTCCCTGGGAAAATTAACTCTTCACTTTCCAAAAACTGAAAGAAAATGGCACTCAGTAAGAAAAGAAAAGCAGCAGCAGCTAAAATAGATAAAACCAAAATGTATTCACTGAAGGAAGCTTCTGCCCTTGTAAAGGAAGTGAATACAACAAAATTTGACAGTTCTGTGGATATTCACCTGCGCCTGGGCGTAGACCCCAAAAAGGCTGATCAGGCTATCCGCGGTACCGTGACTTTACCCCACGGAACGGGTAAAACAAAAAGAGTATTGGTGCTTTGCACACCCGATAAAGAAGAAGCGGCAAAAAGCGCCGGCGCCGACCACGTAGGTTTGGATGAGTTTGTAACTAAAATTGAAGGCGGTTGGGTAGACGTGGATGTGATTATTGCTACCCCGGCAGTGATGCCAAAGATTGGTAAACTCGGTAAGATACTGGGTCCGCGTAACCTGATGCCCAATCCAAAAACGGGTACGGTAACCAATGATGTGGCTGCGGCGGTAAGCGAGGTGAAGGGTGGTAAGATAGCTTTTAAGGTGGATAAGGCGGGAATCATCCACGCTTCTATCGGGAGGATCAGCTTCCC